>NZ_JAHBDP010000102.1:0-153646 GCF_019956495.1 Pseudomonas sp. BF-B-26
AATTGCGGGGGGGGAGGATACGGCGACGATTATCAACGGGATGTTGAATGATCATTCGTTGAAGGTTGATACGGTGTGACTTGAAGGCTGAAACGACAAAACCCGCGATCCCGGTGATAGGGGGTGGCGGGTTTTTTGTTGTTCCTCTGCGCGACGGCTGCGATCTGATGGACGTGATTGGGTGACGGTTGCGGGCGCAGATGGCGTGATAAACAAAAACGGGCGACCTCAGG
This sequence comes from Pseudomonas sp. BF-B-26, assembly GCF_019956495.1. Lineage (NCBI taxonomy): Bacteria > Pseudomonadati > Pseudomonadota > Gammaproteobacteria > Pseudomonadales > Pseudomonadaceae > Pseudomonas > Pseudomonas sp. BF-B-26. The sequence continues at coordinate 234 of NZ_JAHBDP010000102.1, forward strand.
GGGGCGCCCGTTTTTTTGGGTTGGTTGATACCTGCTGCGCCTTCCTGGCATGAAGCGACAGAGCACGATTAATTAATATCGTGATCTGTCCCCGGATTTCGGTCGGGGTTAATGTCCGTTGAGAAGCTGGAACGTGTATGCAAACCGGGAATAGGGCGGTGCGGCAATGGAACGGTCGGTGGTGGTGGTTGGACTGGTAGCCCATGTTTCAAACAGCCCTCCGTAAGGGGGCGTGACATGGGCTGGATAAAAAGTAGTGTAAATGCTGCCGGCTTCACCGATGGGGGCATAAATTTGGGTGAGGTCCTGGAATTGGGAGGGGAAAAGGAAGGGGACGTAGCCAAGACCGCCAGATTCCGGATTGGCGTAGTTCCATGAAACTGCTGCTGGTCCCGAAAGGGGGGTGGGCGAGCGTATGAGGCGACAGACCCGAGAAGCGGATACTGTGTAGGAGAGACTATCACCGTTGCTGTCTGTGACGGTGATAATGGTGGTTCCGTTGCCTCGTGCTCTCACTTTTCCGTCAGTAGCGCCGACCGTTGCCACTGATGGGTTCTGCGATGTATAGCGATAAGGAGGGGTGCCCGCGGTCGCCTGTCGTGTTTCCGTTGTTCCGGGTGCGTCTTTTTCGGTCCAGCCGAAATCTTGAATGAGCTTGATACCGTTGAGTCCCATGTGGGTTGTGGGTATTTGTATTTTTTGCACCACTCTAAAGGTCCGTGCCAGTGATACGGGCAAGCTGCCATAAGTGGCTTTGGCTGTAATGCTGTGCGCAGCCACTGTCAGGCCGGTGAGGGTGTAGTTCCATTCGCCTGTTGAATCAATGGTGACCGTGTCTTTTATTGTTCCGTTGACCAGGATCTGCACCTGCAAGTTAGCGGTGGCTCTACCGGTCAACTTGACCGTGGTGTCGGCCGTGGTGCCGCCCTGCGGGATCTCTACATTCTTGGAGTTCCTCACATAGGTAATAGTGGGCTCAATCAACGCCACCGCTTTGATGGTATAGGTCCGATCCGGAAACACCGTGGCCGTGGCCAGATTGTTGCTCTTGTCCAGCGAGACCTTGAACTTGATCGTCAGCGTGGTGCCGTGTCCGAGTTGCTTGAGATAGCTGTTGGCCAGCGCGTTGGGCCAGAATCCTTGACTGATCCAGGTGGCGTTGACCTGGGACGGGAGGCCGTTCCACCGGGTCAGGTTGTGCGCCGTGCCGTCCGCCTTCTTGCCTTCCAGACTCAGCCAGCACGGCTGGCCCGCTTCGATCAGCGTGTGGAGCAGAGCGTGAATGGTCGCGTTGTTGCTGCCCAGCGCCATCACATCCAGAAAGTTGTTGGCGTCGGCCTCGACGATTTTTGGCGCGATCAGTGCCGTCGCTGGCAGCGTCAGGATGTTCAACGGCAAAGGCAATGAGGGGGCGGGTTTGCCGTTGCGTTCGACGACGTAAGTGACCGTCACCTGTTTACCCAAGCTGTAGGCCAGCACCGAGCGCGGCACGGCGATTTCCAGACCTGCGCTGACCAGCCGCTGCGGGCTGGTGTAGGAGCCCGCCACCGCTGAGCCGGTCGCGCCTTGCCAGATCACGCTCAGTTTGTCGGTGGGCAGCAGCGAGCCTTGCGGCACCAGCACTCGGACTTCTGGCTGGGTCGGGCTGAAGTTGGTGCCGGTCATGCCCTTGACAGTCGGGGCCCGCAGATCAAGTCGGTCGAGATGAATGTCCAGCCGCTTCTCCGGGGATTTGACCTGGTTGAGCAACTGGTCGACGACAAAGAACTCCGCCACCGCACTCGCGTTGTCACCCGCCTTTCGGAACGTGTCGGTGAACAGTGTGTGGGTGATTGGCGCCGTGCCATCGGGGACATCGAACTCGACTAGGGTGTCGCCCAACCAAAACTTGATGCGGTCGTGGTTGCGCCGGTTGGCATAGGTGAACCCGAACTCCACCCCTTGCGCCGCGCGTGCGGCGCTGACGCCGTCCTTGAGCACGTCGGCCGGGATTATCAGATTCAGGTTTTCCGCAGGCCGTAGGTGATACAGCACGAGCAGATCCCGAGAGGGTACCGAGTTCCCGCTGGGACGAGTGACCATGTAATGCAGCCGATTGACGCCTTGTCTCAAATTCCCGTGTGGCAGGCACAGGCGCTGGCGCAGCGTTTCCTCCCCCGGCTTGACGGTCTGGCCTGCTCCTGGGATGAGATCGCCGTTGCAATACAAATCCACGTGATCATCGGCCGCCATGATCCAGGAGCGCTGCTGCAGTTCGGTCCAGGAATCGACCAGGCATACAAGGCCCTGTGCCTGGCCGTCGTAAAGGGCTTTGGAAATACCGCCGTCGGCGATGCCGGCCGGTTTCACCGGCGTGACCCAGCCCTGGATGATCATGGGATGCAGCACAAACAATTCGTTCAACACCGCGGACTGGATATCCATTACGTTCTCCTTGGAGGTGGCAAGCCCTGAGTCCTCTCGGGACGCGGGCTCATCACACACCAGGCTGGGAAGATTGGCTACTGTCAGATCTGACAGGTAAGCGTGACTTCCAGACGAACGGTCGTACCGCATCACATCGGCTCCGGTGGCCCAATCAACCGGCCCATCACCCCAAACAATCCCCCAATCAACGGCAAATCAATGCTGTTGGTTGCCCGGAAAATCCACGCGACTGCTGGCGTCATGGTCAATCTGGGCGTGGTCGGTGCGCAGAACACCCCTGGCGCCGAGACCGACTCTGACGACGATTGAAAACCTGACCGGCATGTTGAATGATCATTCGTTGAAGGTTGATACGGTGTGATCTGAAATGCGTCCCCAATTCCCTACCACTTTCTCCAAACATCTGGTTCTGGACTTATCGTGGGTTGCTTCTTTAATTCCCGATTACCCAAACATTGTTGTCCGTGTAATTGCAGATATAGACGCGAGTGCTGTCCGGGCTGAAGGCTACACCAGCAGAGTCGCGGCCGACCGGGATTCGACGGACGCTAAAGGTCGTGGTATCGACTAACACGATGGCCTTGCCGTTAAACCACTCACTGGCACAGAGAGACTTGCCATCCGGACTGAGTGCCAATTGCCACGCGCCAAATCCGATTGGGATGTTGTGAATGACTGCATGGGTACGCGCATCGATCACCACGAGCAGGTTGCCTTCTGTCCTGACGGTATAAATGCGGGTGCCGTCCCGGCTGACCACTATGCCGTGAGGATTGGACCCAACTTCAATGTTGCTGATCACTGAGTAAGTACTCGTATCAATCACCGAGACCGTTCCGCTGTAGGCAGTGCCATTGCCATTCGCGTTGGTGGCATAGACACGACTACCGTCCGGGCTGACGGTAACTTCACTTGCATTGTTTTGAAGCACCAAGGTCCGGAGAGTCTCGAAGCGAGTCGTATCGACTATCGCCAGCCTGCCATTGGGGAAACCGGTAAAAGGATAAGTGCCACTACAAATATAGGCACGAGAGCCATCCGGGCTTATCGCAACGCCCGCTGGAGAATAACCCGTGAACGAGACATTGCGAATAATGTCGAGGCTGGTGGTATCAACTACGGTCAAAACGAAGTTAAGAGAATCAACGCCACCCCGGGTGATATAGACTCGGCTGTTATCCGGACTGACTGCAACACCGAACACATTCCTCCCTAGTGCGATAGAGCCCATCGCTTTGTGAGTGGCGGTATCAACCACCGTGAGTGCGCCATAGTTAGCGGGATGTGAAGTACTGACAACATAGGCTCGGGTGCCGTCGGGACTAATTGCGATGTTGTAAGGGTAGGGTATTCCCGGGATGGTCCCCGCGGATGTCTGAGGTGTAACTGTTGCCACGCCCGTCACGGTCTGGTTTCCATGCAAGGCAGTCAAGGAATAAGCACCGGGCACCGTGTGCCCCTTCACCCCGTTTACAGTGATCTTTCCATCTTTGTCGGTGACGAAGCGGCGGCTACCCCCGACGTTGTCGCTGAAAGTAAAATCCTCTGCCAAGGACAGTTCGACGGTTTCGTCAGGTAGATCCACGCCATTCGTCGCCAGCGCCAGCCTGACTGTAAACCGGCCTGCCGGGGCGAGCGTGTAGGGGTCATTATCAAAGGTCAGGGTCACTACCGGGGCCGAAATCCTGAGCCGCAACTCGGGTGAGGGCGTCAACGATCCCTTGCGGATCAGAACCCAGCGCAGTCTGAGGTTTCTGCCCTGATGCGCCTTGAGCAACTCGGGGCTTAGCGTAAAGTTGGCGCGTTTGTTCTGGTTCAACTTGACCGTCGCAAACGTCGGTGTGCCTGGAAGTGCATTGAGCGCCTCCAACCGCGCTTCGTCGCCCTCTTGAGCGGTCAGTAGTTCGACTCGCACTTTCACCCCTTGCGGATAAAGAGACGATTCAATCGGGTTCTTGGCCGGTGCCACCAGAAACGGTGCCTTCAGCTCAATCTGGGCATTGCCTGTCACCATGACGGGGGTTGAGTAAGAGCGTCCCAGTTCCCGGCCATTTCTAAATTGCTTGTAGTACACCCATATCTGCCAACCACTTGCGGCGGCAAAGTAGCTATTGTCCAGTGGTAGCTCGGGAAAGTCCGGGACAATTTTCACCTCCTTTGTCGTCACAAAAGTTACGTCCTTGCCCTCCGCGTTCCGGTAAGTGCAGGTCAGTTCCAGTGTGTCGCCTGTGGCCCATGGCGTGCGCACATGTACCTTGGCGATCACCGGTTGACCATTGAGTTCACCCAGGTCGATGGTTTCAGGCCCGTGCTGTGGGCTGAGGATGGGTTTGTCGAACCAGTTGCCTTTGAGGTTCACCCACAGCGGGATACTCTCCGAATACGGTTCTGGGGCAGGACCGTTACCGATCCAGTCCTCGACCGTATAGGAGAAGCGAACTGCCGTCCCTTCGCCAGCGGCAACAAGAGCGGCATGATTTACCAGAATCGGTAGCGGATTCTGGTGAGAAGTTTGCTCAGCTTCTTCGACGCTCACATTGTGTTTGATGACATGGTCGTTGCAATTGAACAGGACCATGTCGAACGCTCTAATCAACGGGTAAAACACGTAAAACCAGACCCCGCGCTGCGCCAGTTCCGGCCCTACGCCGTACTTGGCGGCGTCCTCGACCTGGATCTGTAATTGTGAATTCACACCATCGCCTGGCTGGTCGTCCCGCCCTCCCGGGCCTTCTCGGTGAAACCATGCCGCCAGGTCGTCAGAGGTGCCGATGTTCTGCGAACCGTTGGTGACGGTGTAGTGGAGGAGGTTCTGGCCATCGCGCAAATAGTCCGTCGGGATTTGGAGGTTGGCGGTTTTGTTTTCATCTCCGGGGTTCAGGTAGGTGTGGAAGTCGACCTTGAGCTTGTTTACGTACAAAGTGATGGTTTGGCCCTGCTGGCTACCGGGAAAAGGGTCCACGACAGCGACGTACCCGGAGTCCGTCTTTGCAAGAATCGGGATGCCGCACTGCGCGTTGATCCCTCCAGGCACGGTGGTTTCCATGCCCTCGATCCTGACCAGATCCAACTTGAGAATCTCTATAACTGTCATAACCTCACTCCCTGTTCGAGGCGCCCACGAGTTAGAAGCAGGGCGGCGATGAGAGTCATGACACCTGATGTCGGGTGATTTGCCTACTGTCATATCTGACAGGTTAATGAGGATTTAAGACGAACGGTCTACCGCATCACATCGGCTCCGGCGGCCCAATCAACCGCCCCATCACCCCAAACAGTCCCAACTCCCGGATCACCTCCAGCTCCCCCTTGGTCTCGACCATCTCCGCAATCAACGGCAAATCAATGCTGTTGGTCGCTCGAAAAATCGCCTCGATAAACAGCCGTTTATCACTCTGCTCATCAATGTGACGGATGTACGCCCCATCGATTTTCAAGTAAGCCAGCCCCAGTTGAGCCAGGTTGCCGATCTGGCCGAAGCTGCCGCCGAAATGCTGCAGACCGATGCGGTAACCGGTGTTGAGCAGGCTGTGGCTCAGGCGTTGCAGTTCTTCCTGAGGTGGCAGTTGGCGTTCGTCGATTTCCAGTATCAGCAACTCAGCGAGTTCGGGCAGCGATTCGAGCATGTCGAGGATGTGTTGCAGTTGCGCTGGGTCGCGCAGGGTGCTGCCGGACAGGCTTAACGCCAGGGGCCAACGGTTGACCACGAGGTAGTCGAGGGTGGCTTCGAGCATGGCCAGGTCGAATCGGGCCGACCAGCCGAGTCGCTCGATCCACGGCAGGAAATGCCCGGCGGCAATGGCCTCGCCCTGCGGGTCGAGCAGGCGTGCGAGCACTTTGTGATGCAGCACCTGGCTGGTGTCGGCGCATTGCACCACCGGCTGGAAATACAGTTGCATCTTGCCTTGGTTCAGGGCGTCGTCAATCCAGGTTTGCCAGTCGTTTTGGGGCGGGTTCGGCGCGGTGATGGAATCGGCCAAGTGGACCCACGGGCGCTCGGGATGTTGCCGGGCTTCGGTCAACGCCCGGTCCAGTCGCGTCAGCACAACACTGGCTGGTTCACCGGGGTGGTAAGGGGCGATCCCCAAATGCGCCACCGGCATGGCGTCGCTGGCGCCAGTCAGGCGCAGGTTTTCCAGGGTGGCGCTGATTTCGCAGGCCAGGCGTGCGGCGTCGGTGCTATCCAGGCCAGGCGTCAGCAGGCTGAATTCACCACCACGATTGCGCGCGGCTAGCCAGGTGCGACGTTCCGGTGGCTGGGTCAGGCGCTTGAGCAATTCGCCGACGGCGCTGATCAACGCATCGGTGCGCTGGCCGCCCAAGCGTTGGTTGAGACCGGCCAGATCGTTGATCCGCAGCATCAGCAAATGGCCGTCGCTGCTCTGCTCGGAGACCAGCAATTCGTCGGCCAGCTCTTCATCCAGCAAGCGCCGATTGGCCAAGCCCGTAAGGCTGTCCTGATAAGACTCGACCCGCAGTTTTTCACTGCGTGCGACCTCTTCGGCGAACAGCGCCTTGAGCTTCTCGACCATCTGATTCATGGCCAATACCACGCGTTTCAACTCCGGTGTGCGCGGCAGTTTCGGCAGGCTGAGGAACTCGCGTTTGCTGATGGCTTCAGCCTGTTTGACCATGGTGTCGAGTGGACGAAATTGCCGGCGCAGCAGCCAGCCTCCAAACACGGCACTGAGCAGGCCGCACACCAGTAACCAGATCAGGCTGCCGAGGGTGCTGTCCCAAAGTTTGGCCAGGGCGAACTGCGGATTGCTCAACACCTCGACCCGTGCCGCCTGGGCCCAGCCACGCATGATCAGCGCTTCGCCACCGGGTGGGTGCAGGTTGACCAGGTTCACAAACCAGGCGGGAACGCCCTCGATTTGCCCCGGCGCGCTGCGCTCTACCAGTACCTGCGCATTCTCGATGTTAATGATTCGAATGCTGCTGAAATAACCGCTGTCGAAAATCGAGCTGACCATTAATTCGATCATGGCCGGGTCATCGATTTGTGCCGTCAACGACAAACCCAGCGCGGTGGCCGCGTCCTGAGCGTGGGAGCGCAACTGGCTGAGCATCTGGTCGCGAGAGCTTTCCAGGCTGACAAAAAAACTGCCGCTGAACGCCACCAGCAAGAACAGGCAGATGGCGAGAAACAACTGTTTACGCAGTGACATAAATCGCTCCTTGCTCAGGTGGCTAGCCGTCGCCCACGGCGAACCCTTCAGCCTGCATTTTTTTCAGTACGTCCTGCCAGCGCGACAGTTTTTTCGAGTCGCCGCTGCGTTTGCCACCATTGGCTCCGGGCAAGTACAGGCCTTCTGCGTTGAAGGCGTACACCGGCAGCAGGTCTGTGCGTTGGGAGGCGGGGCGGACCTCGCCGATCAAGTTGTCCAGCACCAGTGGATCGGCCGTGGGGCTGTTGTAGAACGTCAGCACCATGTGCGCCTGGTTCTGGGTCAGGGCTTTCACGTAGGTGATGCGTAGTTTTTCGCTGGGAATTCCCAGGTAGCGCAGGCTGAAATATTTCGCCAGTGCGTAGTCCTCACAATCAGCGGCACCCTTGATCAGGGATTCGACGGGCGTGGCCCAGTAATCGGTCTGATGCCAAATGCGGGTGTCGTCCAGAAAACTCAGTTGCTGATTGAAGAAGCGATTGACTGCGTTCAGCTGCTCGCGCTCGGGCGCGTTGACTTCGCTACTGATCATTTGACTCCAGGCCTCGATCCTTCCCCGTCCCGGGCCTAGGGTGCCGTAGCGATTTTCGGCGGTTTGCAGAATCTGCGCAAAATCCCAGTTGGCCCCGACACTGCCCAGCCCGGCCAACAGAAAAGTGATCAGCAACAGCCATCCGCCGAACCGAAGTCGGAGCGTTGACCATCTTGGGCTACGCGGACTGCGGGACATGTCTGGCCGCTCGGGTGCAGATGCTTGAAGTCTAGGCGGTGTTTTTTGAAAGGTAGGGTTGATCGTCGGGTCAGTTCGCGGACTGATCGTTCCCACGCTCTGCGTGGGAATGCCGCCCGGGACGCTCCGCGTTCCTTCGACGCGGTGACGCAGAACGTCACTGGATGCATTCCCACACCAGAGCGTGGGAACGATCATTGTGGCGTTTTCAAGGTTTATGCAGGGTTTTCTGTTTGAGGATGTAGAGGGTCACCAGCACGGCGCTGGTCAGCATGAACCCCCGCGCCCACGGCAGGGGCACCAGATAGCAGGAGAGCAGGATACTCGCCCACATCAGGCCGATGGCGTAGACCTTACCCTTGAGCGGAATGCCGTTGCCGCTCAGGTAATCGCGAACCCACGGCCCAAGCCGCGGATGTTCAACCAGCCAATGATAAAAGCGCGGCGAACTGCGGGCGAAGCAGGCGGCCGCCAGCAGCAGGAAGGGCGTGGTGGGCAATACCGGCAGGAAAATCCCGATCACCCCCAGCGCTACGCTTAGCCAGCCGATGGCCAGCAGCACGTAGCGCAACATCAGGGAGCGGTTGCCTATGGGGTTGTCCATAGGCAAAACCTTAGTGGTGACGAGGCTTGAGGATCGCCGGTTTTTCGTCTGGCGCCTGGCACAGCAGGTACAGCGCGGTCAGGGCTTCCGGGATCTGCACGATCATGTCGTCCATCAGGTTGGCGTCTTTGGCGATGTCTTCGAACTCAGGCTGTTCGTCGAACAGGCCCGAACCGACCATGATCGGCAGCAGCATTTCGCTGACTTCGTCTTCGGCGGTCTCGAACCAGGCTGCTTCGCGCAGGAACACGCCTTCCATGAAACCGATGCACCAGCCGCGCAGGTCGGAATCGTCCGGCTCTTCGCCCAGGTCCAGGTCGCAAGGCAACTCGAACTCTTCATCGGACGCCAGTTGGCGAGCGATGTGAGCCTTGAGGGCCAACAGGGTGGATTCGATCGCTTCACGCTCGGTGTCGTCGGCGTAATGCGGCTCTTCGGCGAAAAGGGCGTCGATCCATTCACGGTCAGGAACGGTTTCGGAACAGATCGACAGCGCCGTGAGGTAGCCGTGGGCGGCCACGTAGTCCAGCGCCTCGTCATGCAGTTCGTCGGCGTCGAGGAAGACTTGCAGGCGGGTTAGTTGCTCAGCGAAGGACATTAAAGGGCTACCTTGGGGAATATACGATGCAGGAATTCTAGGCCTTCTTGAGCGTTGGGGCCAGCCGCGCGGCATTTTTGCGCCATTGCGGCCCTGCGAAACACCGCAACCCCTGTGGGAGCAGGCTTGCTCGCGAAAGCGGTGTGCCGGCCAGCATTAATGTCGACTGACATGCCGCTTTCGCGAGCAAGCCCGCTCTCACAAGGTCTGCAGTGCATTGACCTTCGCGTGTCTTATCAGCGGCACCCTTTGCAGGGGAGGGCTCGGGTATACTCCCGCGTTTTGTGATGCCCTGCCGGCGTCGCGGCTGAAATGTGACGCGTCATGCAATGCGCACTTACGATTTGTCGGTGCAGCCTTCGTGGTTCTGAACCAGCCTTGCAGGGATGTTTTTGTGATTTTTGGAGTTTCTATGCTCGAACAGGCTCAACGCGTCCTCAAGGACATCTTCGGCTACGACAGTTTCCGTGGCCGTCAGGGTGCAATCATTGAGCGCGTGGCCAGTGGCGGCGATGCCCTGGTGCTGATGCCTACCGGTGGCGGCAAGTCCTTGTGCTTCCAGGTGCCGGCGCTGTTGCGCGAAGGCCTGGCAGTGGTGGTGTCGCCGCTGATCGCTCTGATGGACGACCAGGTCGCTACCCTCGAAGAGCTGGGCGTCGCTGCGGCGGCATTGAACTCCACGCTCAGCGCCGAGCAGCAGCGCGATCTGGCGGCACGGATCAAGCGCGGTGAAGTGAAAATGCTTTATCTCGCGCCCGAGCGTCTGGTTCAGCCACGAATGCTGGCGTTCCTGCAAAGTCTTGAAATTTCCCTGTTCGCCATCGACGAAGCCCACTGCGTGTCCCAATGGGGCCACGACTTTCGCCGCGAATACCTGCAATTGGGCCAGTTGGCGGAATTGTTCCCCAACGTCCCGCGTATCGCCCTGACCGCGACCGCCGACAAGCGTACCCGGGAAGAAATCGTCGACCGCCTTCATCTTCAGGATGCCGAGCGCTTCCTGTCGAGTTTCGACCGTCCCAACATCTTCTATCGCATCGTGCCCAAAGAGCAGCCGCGCAAGCAGTTGCTGGCGTTCCTCGCCGAGCGGCGCAGCGATGCCGGCATCGTCTATTGCCTGTCGCGCAAGAAAGTCGACGAAGTGGCAGTGTTCCTCAGCGAGCAAGGTTTCCCGGCGCTGCCGTATCACGCCGGTTTGCCCAACGATACCCGGGCTCACCACCAGAAGCGCTTCCTCAATGAGGAAGGCCTGATCATGGTCGCCACCGTGGCGTTCGGCATGGGCATCGACAAGCCCAACGTGCGCTTTGTCGCTCACCTCGACTTGCCAAAATCCCTTGAGGCTTACTACCAGGAAACCGGTCGCGGCGGCCGTGACGGTCTGCCGGCAGACGCCTGGATGGCTTACGGCCTGCAAGACGTGGTGATGCTCAAACAGATGTTGCAGAACTCCGAGGGCGACGAGCGCCACAAGCGTCTGGAGCAGCACAAGCTCGACGCCATGCTCTCGCTCTGCGAAGAAACCCGCTGCCGTCGCCAGACGCTGTTGGCTTATTTCGACGAAGACATGCCCGAGCCGTGCGGCCATTGCGACAACTGCGTCGATGGCGTGCAGACCTGGGACGCCACCGAGCCGGCCCGTCAGGCGCTTTCGGCGATCTACCGCACCGGCCAGCGCTATGGCGTCGGGCATTTGGTCGATGTATTGCTGGGCAAGGACAACGAAAAGGTCCGCAATTTCGGCCATCAACACCTGTCGGTATTTGGTGTAGGCAAGGCGATGGGGGAGAGCGAATGGCGCTCCTTGTTCCGTCAGCTGGTTGCCCGCGGTCTGGCGGACATCGACCTGGAAGGCTACGGCGGTCTGCGCCTGAGCGACACCTGTCGACCGCTACTCAAGGGCGAAGTAACCCTGGAGCTGCGTCGCGACCTCAAGCCGCAAACCACGGCCAAAAGCAGCAAGAGCCAGGCGAGCCAACTGGTTCGCGGCGAAGAGCGCGAACAGTGGGAAGCCTTGCGCGCCCTGCGTCGAAAACTCGCCGAAGAGCATGGCGTGCCGCCGTACGTCATTTTCCCCGACTCGACACTGCTGGAAATGCTCCGCAGCCAACCGACCTCGCTGTCGGAAATGGCCACGGTCAGCGGCGTTGGTGCGCGCAAGCTGGAGCGTTACGGCGAGGCCTTCCTCGAAGTCCTCGGTGGGCAAGTCGAGGCGCCGAAAGTGGTGGCCGACCTGCGCCACGAACTGATCACCCTGGCCCGAGCCGGCATGACACCGTTGCAGATCGCCAGTCAGCTGCAATGCTCGGAAAAGAACGTCTATACCCTGCTCGCCGAAGCGATTGGCAAGCAGCAGTTGTCGCTGGAGCAAGCGCTGGATCTGCCTGAAGAATTGATGGGTGAGATCCAGGATGCGTTCCTTGACGGCGAGGGCGAATTGCCGCCCGTGTCGGAGATTGCCGCACTGTTTGCCGGGCGAGTACCGGAAGGCGTTTTGTACTGTGTTCGGGCGGCGCTGCAATCCGAATTCGAGATTTAGGTGATCTGCCACATAGATGTAACGATTCAGTACAGAGCAAGCCTTGCCTCTGGCCAAGGGTCATGCTTAGCTGACTAATAATTAGTTTTTCTTTATTTCAGTCTAATCATGAGTGTTTTATGCCGTTAACCGAACAACACCGCTTTGGCATGCAACTGGCCCAGATGTCGCGCGGCTGGCGTGCCGAACTGGACCGCCGTCTGGCTGGCTTGGGGCTGTCCCAGGCGCGCTGGCTGGTGCTGCTGCACCTGGCGCGTTTTGATGATGCCCCGACCCAACGTGAGCTGGCGCAGAGCGTCGGCGTTGAAGGGCCGACCCTGGCTCGTCTGCTCGACAGCCTCGAAAGCCAGGGACTGGTGCAACGTCAATCGGTGCTGGAAGATCGCCGGGCGAAGAAAATCGTCCTTTGCGCGCCTGCGCTTCCCTTGATCGAACAAATTGAAACCATTGCTACCCAACTGCGCCACGAGTTGTTCGAAGGCGTCGATGAGGCAGACTTGAAGGTCTGCATGCGTGTCCACGGGCACATTCTGGCCAACCTGGAAAAATCTTGAGGCATTAACGCCCCCAAGACTTTTGAGATACTCCGTTGGGCAGACTATAAAGAACTACTTGGCAATATCGTGTTCGTACCGGATGTGCGAACGCGCACAAGATGGTTCTGGTTATCTAAGGGATGCTCATGCTCGAGAGTTGGCACATGGCTTTACGGTGTTGCGCCAGGCTGCTTCTGGTCGGTGGTGCTGTCACTTACTCGGCATTGGCGCCCGCCTTGGGCTTGGGTGATATCACCCTGCATTCAGCGCTGAATCAGCCGTTGCGCGCCGACATCGCACTGGAAGATGCCGCAGGTCTGGAGGAGGGCGAGCTCTCCGTCAGCCTGGCGACTGCAGACGAGTTCAGCCGCGCCGGCATCGATCGGGTGTTCTTTCTCAATAATCTGAAATTCACCCCGATCCTGCGCGGCAACCGCAGCCTGATCCGGGTGAGCTCCAGCAAACCGGTCAATGAACCTTTCCTGAATTTCCTGGTGCAGCTCAATCAGCCCAACGGGCGGGTGCTGCGCGAGTACACGGTGCTGATCGATCCGCCGGGTTCGCCGGGGATTGTTCCCGTCAATGACGAACCGGTGACCGACGTTCAGCCCTCTGGATTCCCGACTGTTGAGCCGGCTGTTGCGAAGCCACCCGCGGCGAAAGGCAAACAGTCGCCACCCCCTCCTGCCGCCGCGCCTGTGAGTGATCCCGTTGCCGAACAACTGGCCGCCAGCGTGCTGCGAAACCAGCAGCTGCAAGCAACTATCGATGAATTGACTGCGAAGCTTCAGGCCCAGGAGGAGCAGATCTCCGGTCAGAAAAAGCAGGTGACTGAACTGCAAACCCAATTGGCGGAAATCAAGACCGCAACGGTGGAGCCGGCTGCACCCGCCGTTGTGGCTCCCGCGCCGGCTATTGTTGAAGAGCCTGAGGCTACTAACTGGGGGCTGATTCTCGGGTTGTTGGCGGTGGTGGCTCTGGTGTTGCTGGGGTTGTTCGTGAGGCGTCAACGACAACAGGTTCAGGCATTGCCCGACGCTTTACCTGATTTGCCGTCACGGCATGAACCGGTGCTCAATCGCACGGCAGAACCGGTTTCACAATCGTCAGAGGTGCAACCGGCAACTGAATCGGGTGAAGAGTCGCCCGCAGGCGATGTGCTTGAAGGGGTTGATATCTATCTGGCCTATGGCCGTTTTTCCGAAGCCGCCGGTTTGTTGCGAGAGGCGCTGATCAAAGAGCCGCAACGCACGGATCTTGCCGTTCAGCTGTTGGAAGTCTTGGGTAAACAGGGTGACGCACCCGCTTATGAAACACAGGAAAACAACCTGCGTGACGCCGGATACGACCTGCAAGAACTTCAGAATATTCGCGCCCGACACCCGAAATTGAACAGTGCGGCACCGTTGGCCGTTGCAGCGTCAATGACTCCCCCCAAGGCGGCGATCGCCGAAGCAGCACCCAACGATGAGTTCCAGTTGAACCTGGATGACCTGTCGATGGATTCGAGTTGGGACCTGATCAGCCCTTTTGAACACTCGCCGTCGGCCGCGAAGCCATCGAGCGAATCCGCGCCGGTCGAGCCGCCGTTTGCCTCGAACCTGCACGTCTTGCCCGAGGTGTTTGAAATGCCCGACGAGTCGACGCTGGACGAGCCTGAACTTGAATGGGTCGCCGAGCCTGATTCACAGACTCTGGATGACACCTTTCTCAACGAGTTCAGCGATCCCGGCCAGTCGCTGGAACTGCAACCGCTGAACTTGGAACCGCCCGAGCCGAGCAGCGCCGAAAAACTCGAACAAGCCCAGACCTGCATTGATGACGGCGATCTGGACAGCGCCATCGAATTGCTCAACGAGTTGCTCAAGGAAGGTAACGAGCCGCTTAAGCAGACCGCCCGGAACCTGCTCGCCGGGCTATCATAGCGGCGCCCTCTGGCTCAGGAGTTTCGCCGATCATGACTGCACGCAAACCGGAAATCATCATCACGTATTGCACGCAATGCCAGTGGCTGTTGCGTGCTGCCTGGCTGGCCCAGGAACTGCTCAGTACCTTCGGTGACGATCTGGGCAAAGTGTCGCTGGTGCCCGGCACCGGTGGGGTGTTTCACATTTTCTGTGACGATGTGCAGATCTGGGAGCGCAAGGCTGATGGCGGTTTCCCGGAGGCCAAAGTGCTGAAGCAGCGGGTCCGTGATCAAATTGATCCGGAGCGCGACCTGGGGCACAACGACCGCACTCAGTGAGAGGCGGCTTCTACCGCAACGGCTTTCTTGCTTGAGCCGCCCGAGAGTCGGCTGGAGACCACGATCGCCACGATGATCAACGCGCCGCCGATCAGCATGCGCAGTGTCGGGTTTTCATCAAACAGCAGCCAGGCCATGGTGATGCCGTAAACCGGCTCCAGGGCGAACACCACGGCCGCGGTCCGCGCCTTGATCACTGCCAGGCTGGCGACAAAAAGACTGTGAGCGACGCCAGTGCAGAACACCCCGAGCAGACCGATCCACAACCAGTCGATGGCGCGCACTTCGCTTAACTGCGGTGCCGCCACCGGCAACAGGCACAACGCGACCACCACGTTCTGACACAGCGCTGCCTGCACCGCCGGGATTCGCCCGGAGCTGGCGCGGTTGGTCAGCGATAGCAGAGAGAACAGCAAACCTGAGCCGACCGCCCACAGCAGACCCATTGTGGCGCCGCTGGCCAGATCGAAATCAGGGGTGACCAGCACCAGCCCGACACTGACCAGCACCACCAGCAGGATTTCGTTGGCGCGAATTCGCTCGCGGAAGATCAACCCTTCAAGGATCACGGTAAACGCCGGGAAGCTGGCGAAACCCAGGGTCGCAATCGCCACGCCCGCGACCTTCACAGCAATGAAAAAGCTCACCCAGTGTCCGGCCAGCAGTAAGCCGCTGAGCAACAGTCGGCGCCAGTCCACAGCCTCGAGTTTCTGCCAGCGAGTAGTGCTGGCGAATCGCGCAAAAACGGCCAACGCCAGCACAGCGAATGCAGCACGCCCGAAGACGATGACGGCGGGGGAGGCGGCAGCCAGTTTGCCGAAGACACCGGTCAGGCCGAACATCAATGCGCCAATATGCAAAGCGCCAAGGGCGGTACGGGGGGTCATTGCAATCCTTGAAAAACGTATAAAACCAGGCCCTACATTGAACCGCGCAACGTCCCGTTGTGTCTGTCGCCAGACTATCGTCCTTTGTCGCCAGCCTCTCGGCGCAACTTGCCAGGCGATGCGCCAAACTCCCGCAACACCGCTGCAGCAAATGCACTCTGGGAACTGTAACCGACCCGACTGGCAACCTCGCCGATGGGCAATGGCGAATCCCGCAGCAGTCCCACAGCGATATGCAAACGTCGACTGCGGATGTAATCCATCGGCGTCTGCCCGCATTCAGCAACGAACCGCGCATGCAGCCGTGCGCTGGACAGACCGGCGACGCGTGCCAGATCGGCGACTTGAAGTGGATAGGCGGCGTACTGATCGATGTGCGCATTCAGCGCCGCATAAGGCAGGCGCCGACCGCCGACGATCTCGGGTTTGGCGTTGTTGAGGCTGGCCAGCAACAACACCGCGCCTTGTTGCGCGATCAATGGATCGTTGACCTGACTGCCCGCCAACCAACTGACCAATTGGCTTTGCCCGGCATCCAGCGGCAGGCGACCGGCATTGTCGAGCAAACGACGGCTGGCCTCGGCGTGGTCACCCAGGGACTGAGAAACCCATTGGTCGCTGGGCACATCCAGCACCAGGCAACGGCTGCCATTGGCGCTACCGCAGGCGTGATGGAAACCGGACGGCACCACCACGAAACTCTGTTGAACCACCTGACTGCCACGCCCGTCGACCTCGAAATCCAGCGCACCCGACAGCCCGAACACCAGTTGCGCGTGGTCGTGACTGTGGATGATCAGGTCATGAGTGTATTGGCGTAGCGTGAGGATCGGTCTCATCGCAGGTCTCCTGGTCAAGGTGCGGTCAGTCTACACCGGCCCGGCGCTGTCACAGGACTGACTCGCCACTGTCATGGGCGATTAACCCGACCGGCGCAAGCTTGCAAAAACTTTTCCAGAGGGTTGCCCATGACCAGCGCCGAGCTCGCCAAACCCAGTCGTAAGCAACGTGTGCGAACCTTGTGGATTTCCGACGTGCATCTGGGCACCCGGGATTGCCAGGCCGAACACCTGTCGCAGTTTCTCAAGGGCTATCACGCGGACAAGATCTACCTGGTCGGCGACATCATCGATGGCTGGAAGCTGCGCGGCGGCATGTACTGGCCTCAGGCGCACACGAACGTGATCCGCCGCTTGCTGACCATGAGCAAGCGCGGTACCGAGGTGATCTACGTCACCGGCAACCACGACGAATTCCTGCGCCGCTATTCGAAGCTGATTCTGGGCAATATCCAACTGGTGGATGAAGCCGTGCACGTGACCGCCGATGGTCGCCATCTCCTGGTCATTCATGGCGACCAGTTTGACGTGATCACGAGGTATCACCGCTGGCTGGCCTTTCTCGGCGACTCGGCCTACGAATTCACCCTGACCCTCAACCGCTGGCTCAACCATTGGCGCGCACGCTATGGCTACGGTTACTGGTCGCTGTCGGCGTACCTCAAGCACAAGGTCAAAACCGCGGTCAGCTTCATCAGCGATTTCGAAGAAGCCATCGCTCACGAATGCGTCAAACGCGAGTTGCACGGCGTGGTATGCGGGCACATTCACCATGCCGAGATACGCAAGGTCGGCGGGGTGGATTACCTCAATTGCGGGGATTGGGTGGAGTCGTGCACCGCGCTGATCGAGCATTGGGACGGAACGATCGAGTTATATCGATTGGCGGATGCCCAGGCGCGGGAGGCCGAGTTGAAAGCCATCAAAATCGCAGAGCCGGCTTGAATCGTTAGAGATGTGGTGTATGGATTGGCCTCTTCGCGAGCAAGCCCACTCCCACAGTTGACCGCATTCTCAAGTTAGACAAAGTCCAATGTGGGAGCGGGCTTGCTCGCGAATGGACCGCGCAGCGGTCCCACTGGATCGATCAGGCCGACGCGTGTTCTTCCATCGCCGCCTTGTAAATCGAGTACTTGGGCTGCGCAAACAACCGTTCCATCATCGGTTCAAAGAAGCTCAGCGGCAGCGTGTCATACGCTGGGTCAAACGCCGCGGCGTCATATTTGGCGCAAAACTCAATGGTCGCCTGATACTGCGGATGCCCGCTGAATTGCTCGCGCAAATGCCGGTCCATCCCTAGATGATGGAAGAAGTAATACCCCTGGAAAATTCCGTGTTTCTCGACCATCCACAGGTTCGCGGCACTGACGAACGGCTTGAGGATTGCCGCAGCGATGTCCGGGTGGTTGTAGGAACCCAAGGTGTCGCCAATGTCGTGAAGCAGCGCGCAGACCACGTATTCTTCATCGCGGCCATCACGCCAGGCACGGCTGGCGGTTTGCAGGGAATGGGTCAGACGATCCACCGGGAAGCCGCCAAAATCACCCTCCAGTAATTTCAGGTGCGCCACAATCCGTGTCGGCAATTGCCTCGCATAGGCACTGAAATCTGCGGCGATGATCGCCCAGTCTTCCTGCGTGCCGTCCTGCATGTGGGTGAAACGGGCGTGGGCGTTCATCGGCTCTCCGCTTGTTCTTATCGAAAGGGATTTTTTGAGTGTAGAGCCTGGATCCAATACCGCACTGGCTGCGCAGGACGCTTTTGTGGCCCGTCGGGCCTAGAACGGCACGCGACCCAGAATCATGTCTCGGTACATGACGAAATCGCCGAGCAGACTGTAAAACGGATGTTGAAAGGTCGCGGGACGGTTCTTCTCGAAAAAGAAATGCCCGGCCCAGGCGAAGCTGTAACCCGCCAGAGGAAGGGCCCATAACAGCAGCCAGGCGCCTTTGCCGATGGTCAGGGCCAGGATGAAAATAACCAGCGTCGTGCCGATAAAGTGCAATCGTCGGCAGGTGCTGTTGCTGTGTTCGCTGAGGTAATACGGGTAGAACTCAGCGAAGCTGTTGAAACGTTTGATGTTTTCCACGACTGCGATCTCTGTGGTTATTGTTCTGACTGCAAGTTGTTCTGCGGGTAGCTTATTTGAGTCTAGAGTGATCATTGGCATCAGCCAGTGACAATAGGCGCCACTTTAGTATCCTTCGGAAATTGGCCGCGATAGACGGCTCACTAAGTAGTAAGTAAACGCCATGAGCGAACGAACGACTTCTGCAAGCTGGGCGATGGGGATTGTCAAAGCACTGGAGATGGACGGCCTGGATTGCCGGGTGCTGTTCAAACAGCTGGGGCTCGACTACGCGGCACTGGATGATCCGGACGCGCGCTTCCCGCAGGATTCCATGACGCGGCTGTGGCAGCGCGCGGTTGAGCTGTCCGGTAACCCGGCGATTGGCCTGAACATGGGCAAGGTCGTGCGACCGGCCTCCTTTCATGTGGCCGGTTACGCCTTGATGTCCAGCCAGACCCTGGCCGAAGGCTTTCAACGGCTGGTGCGCTATCAGCGGATCATTGCGGAAAGTGCCGACCTGAGTTTCCGATTGTTGGAAGAAGGCTACGCGCTGATTCTGACGGTCCACGGCGACCATCTGCCACCGACCCGGCAGAGTGCCGAAGCGTCACTGGCCTGTGCCCTGGCGCTGTGCGGCTGGTTGACCGGGCGCACCTTGCAACCGCGCAAGGTGCTGGTGCAGGGCGAAGAGCCCGCCGATCTCGAACCCTATAAACAAGCCTTCCATGCGCCTTTGGTGTTCAACGCACCGTATGACGCCTTGATCTTCGAACGCGCTGACATGGAGGCTCCGCTGCCTACCGCCAACGAGGCGATGGCGCTGTTGCATGACCGGTTTGCCGGTGAATACCTGGCGCGATTTTCCGAGAGTCGCGTGACCCACAAGGCGCGACAGGTGCTGTGCCGTTTGCTGCCCCAGGGCGAACCCAAGCGCGATACCGTGGCGCAGACGCTGCACCTGTCGCAACGCACCTTGCAGCGACGCTTGCAGGAAGAGGGCACGAGTTTTCAGACGTTGCTGGACGACACCCGACGTGAACTGGCCGAGCAATACCTGGCGCAGCCGACCATGACCTTGCTGGAAATTGCCTACCTGCTGGGGTTCGCCGATCCGAGCAACTTCTTCCGCGCTTTCCGCCGCTGGTTCGACGCCACCCCCGGCGAGTACCGCGCGCGGCTGATGGACGCGCTTGCGCCTGTCAGTGACGCCAGAACGCCGGAATACACAGAACAAACACCGTAATGATTTCGAGTCGGCCCAGCAGCATGCCGAACGAGAGAATCCACTTGGCCGCGTCCGGCAGGGTGGCGAAGTTACCCGCCGGGCCAATGGTCTCGCCCAGGCCCGGGCCAACGCCGGACACTGTGCTGGCGGCGCCGGTAAGGGCGGTCATCCAGTCCACGCCGAGCAGCGACAACAGCAGCGCGATCACGCAGATGGTGATGGCGAAGAAAAACGAAAAGGTCAGAATCGAACGCACGATCTCTTCGTCGAGGCGGTGACCGTTGTACTTCTGCTTGATCACCGCGCGTGGATGAATCAACTGGTTAAGGTTGGCCTTGAGCAGGATGTACGCGACCTGGAAGCGGAAAATCTTGATCCCGCCGGCGGTCGAGCCCGAGCAGCCGCCGACAAAACCCAGATAGAAGAACAGCATCAGTGAGAAGTTGCCCCACAGGCTGTAGTCCCCCAGCGCAAATCCTGTGGTCGTTACCACCGAAGTCACGTTCAGCGCCACATGCCGCAGCGCCTCCAGCCAATGCAACTGAGTGGTCCACCAGTACCAGGTGCCGAGCACCAGCCAGGTCACCAGCAACATGCCGAGCAAGCCTTGAACCTGCTGATCCTTGATCAGTGCTTTGCGGTTACCGCGCAAGGTCGCTACATACAGGGTGAACGGCAGGCTGCCGAGGATCATGATGACGATCGCCACCCAGTGCACCGCCGGTTGCGTCCACTTGGCCAGAGACTGGTCGGACGTTGAGAAACCACCGGTGGAAATCGCCGACATCGCGTGGTTGATCGCATCGAACAGGCTCATACCGGCCCACCAGAACGCCAGGCTGCCGAAAATGGTGATGCCGACGTAGGCCGCAACGATCAAACGCGCCACCATGTGCGATCGGGGCATGATTTTTTCGGAACGGTCTGACGACTCGGTCTGAAACAGCCGCATGCCACCGATGCGCAGCAGTGGCAGAATCGCTACCGCCATGCCGATAAAGCCGATGCCGCCGATCCAGTGCAGCAACGAGCGCCACATCAGAATGCCGGGGGACATGGCGTCCAGGCCCGTGAGCACCGTCGACCCGGTGGCGGTAATGCCGGACATGCTTTCGAAGAACGAGTCGGTATAGCTGATGTGCTGGGTCAGCAGGAACGGCAGCGCGGCGAAGATGCACACCACCAGCCAGCTGCTGACCGTCAGCAGGTACATGTCCCGCGGGCGCAGGTGTACATGTTCCGGGCGACCGGGGATGACCAGCGCGAGGCCGGCGACAAAGGTAATCATGCTCGCCCAGAGGAACGACGTCAGGTCGCTGGTACGGTCGAAAATCACCAGCGTGGCCATGGGCACGACCATGGCGATGGCCAGGGTGATCAGGAAGATGCCGATGATGAAACCAATGAGACGTAAGGTCGGCAACGCCATGAAGTCCGCTCGGGCTGAAATAAGGAAGGGCGCCATTCTACCTGCGGGGTCTGCTATGTAAACCGGCACTCCCGAGGTGGTTGCAGCTAGAATAGCTTCACATTTTTTTCAGGAGGTGGCCGATGCAGGCTCTCGACGCTTTGCTCAACCGTGTTTCCGTTCCACGACTGATAGAACCGGCCCCCACCGCAGAACAGCGTGAAGTGCTGTTTGGCGCTGCGATGCGAGCGCCAGACCATGGCCACTTGCAGCCTTGGCGCTTCCTGACAGTCGAAGGCGCGGCGCGCGAGCAAATGGGCGAGTTGCTGGCCGAAGCGGCGAAGCTGCAGGACAGCGAAGTGTCCGAGGCAGCGCTGGACAAGGCGCGTAACGGTCCGCTGCGTGCGCCACTGGTGGTTGTGGTGATCGCCCGGTTGCAGGATCACGTCAAATATCCGAAGTCCGAACAACGGCTGGCGGCGGGTTGTGCGGCTCACGGGATTTTGCTGGCGGCTTATGCGCAAGGGATTGGCGCGGTGTGGCGCACGGGTGAGCTGGCGTATTCGGCGCATGTGGCCAAGGGGTTGGGTTTGGCGGAAGGGGAAGAGGTGATTGCGTTTCTTTACCTCGGCACTCCACAGAAAGAACCGCGCGTGGCGGAGAAAGTCGACCTGGCTGAATTCGTCAGTGCCTGGCCCGGAAAAGCCTGACACCATCAAACTCCTGTGTGCGAGCCTGAACTCGCGAAAGCGTCGGTTCAGTCAACATATCTATTGAATGTTAAGCCGCCTTCGCGAGCAGGCTCGCTCCCACAGGTGATCAGGGTTGGACGACGATTCCCGGTACTAACGGTAATTCGAGGCTGGCGATAAACCCGCCATCGGGATGATTGGCCAACACCAGACTACCGCCATGCCGTTCCGCCGCACGGCGCGCAATCGCCAATCCCAAACCATGCCCGGCCGCCGTCTGCCCCGGCGCCCGGTAGAACGGCTCACCCAACTGACTCAAATGCGCAGCCTCTACACCCGGCCCATGGTCGCGCACGCTGACCACAATCCGCTCACCCTGACGCACCGCCTGCATTTCAATCGATTGTCCCACCGGGTTGAACCGCTGAGCATTGCGCAGCAGGTTGTCGAGGGCGCGCTCGATCATCGTCGGCCAGCCTTTAAGGTTCAGCTGCGGCTCGGCCTCAAGCTGCACGTTTTGCTCAGGCGAACCCAATTGAGCATCCTTTTGCAGGGTGTTGAGCAGCGCATTGAGATCAACCTCTTCAGCGCTGGCGTTGTCGGCATCGACCCGCGCCAGAACCAGGATTTCGCTGATCAGCGCTTCCAGTCGGTCGCACTCCCGAGTGAGGCGTGGCCAGAGTTTTTGCCGTTCTTCAGGGTTGGCCCGCTCGGCCAGTGCCAGCGCAATGCGCAGCCGGGCAAGCGGTGAGCGCAGCTCATGGGACACATCCCGCAGCAACTGCCGCTGACTGCCGATCAAACTTTGCAGACGCGCGCCCATGCGGTTGAAGTCGTTGGCCAGCACGCCGAACTCATCGCGCCGGTTGGCCAGTTTTACCAGGCTGTTTTGTTGGTAGGTGGTTTGCCCCAGATCATGCACTGCGCCGCGCAAGCGGTTGAGTGGGCGAGTAATGGACATCGTCACGAACAGGCTGAACAAGGTCAGGACCACCAGCGCGATACCCAGCGCACTCAACGGCCAGAGCAGGCTTTCGCGGTGCCACGCGTCCAGCTCCGGGTGCGGAATTCGATAGATCAGCAGGTAGGTGTCGCCGGTTTTTTCGCTGGTGTATTCCGCGGTCAGACGACGCCACGGCAGGCGACGGTCGTCGTTGTTCTGTCGCGCTTCGAAGGCGGCCGCCCTGCGTGGGAAGGTGCCGCGCACCACTGGATCACCGCTCTCGTTGAGCACTTGAACGTCGATGTGATATTGGCGCTTGCGCTGTTCCAGAATGTCCTGGGCCGCGTCTTCACCCTGTGATTCGTAGGTTTGCGTCCACTGTTCGGCCAAAGTATTGAGGCCCGGATGGCGGCTGAGAATCCACGCGTCCTGGTTGAGCATGTGCCCCAGCAGAATGGAAAGCCCTGCAACCAGAGCGATGGCCAACCAGAAGCTGGCCAGAATACGCCAGAACAATGAGCGCACAGAAAATCCTCAGACAAACACAAATCCCACATTAGTACTGGGTGGCAACAGACCCGACGGTGTTAGCCGTCGGGTCCGGGGGTTAGCGCATTATTGCGCCTTTTGTGCCTGTTGCGCTTTCCAGGCCTTGAACTCGGCCCATTCGGCGCGACGTTCAGCCTGTTTTTTCTGGATCTCGTCGAATTGCTTCTGTTGATCCGGTTTCAGCAAGGCGCGCACGTCGGCTTCGGCTTTCTTGTGGTTGGCCGCCATTTCATCTTTCATGGCTTTCTGGTCGGCTGGCGAGAGTTTTTCCAGGTACTTTTCGACCACTTGCTTACGCTCGTGCATCTGCTCACCCATGATTTTACGGATCTGCTCGCGCTGTTCGCGGCTCAGGTCCAGCTGGCTGTACGGGCCTTTGCCGTGCATGCCGTGCATCTGACCGCCATGGCGTGAGTCGTCCATCGGGCCACCCATCGGGCCGGCACCTTCAGGCATGGCGGCCATGGCAACGGTTGGCAGGGCGGCAGCGAACATCAGAGCGATAAGAGTCTTGCGCATGGTGAATCTCCTTGTCTCGTTCCCGGTACGTTCCGGATGAGTACAGATTACGCAGATCAAGGTCAGTGGCGGTCAGCGGAGCGTAAAGCTTGGGTAAAGACGATTTCTCGCCGACCTGACAAAACAGGCATCGTAGGAGCACGGCTTGCTGGCGATGGCGTCCTTGAGATAGTCATCGCCGGCAAGCCGTGCTCCTACGGGGGAAGATATTCGGGATTAGAGGCTGTAGTAATAGCCGCGGCTGCGCAGGGCGACGATGCGTGGGCGACCGTCGGGGTGCGGACCGATCTTTTTGCGCAGGTTGCTGACGTGCATGTCCAGGCTGCGGTCGTACAGCGTCAGTTTGCGGCCGAGGGCGATTTGCGCCAGTTCCTGTTTGTCCAGCGGCTCGCCGGGTTGCTTGAGCAGGGCTTCTAGCAAGCGGCTTTCGGAGACGGTGAGGGTGAATTCCTGTTCATCGATGCTGACCACGCCACGTACCGGGCTGAAACACAGGTCGCCCAGTTCGAGCTGACTGGAGACGGCTGCCGGATGACTGCGGCGCAACACGGCGCGCAGGCGGGCTGTCAGTTCCCGTGGGTCGCACGGTTTGGCCAGGTAATCGTCGGCGCCGAGTTCCAGGCCGAGGATGCGGTCCAGCGGTTCGCCGCGAGCCGAGAGCATCAGCACCGGCAAGTCCGGGTGATCGCTGCGCAATTGCTTGAGCAGCTCCAGACCGCTGCCGTCCGGCAGCATCACATCCAGCACCACGGCTGCCGGCGATGTTTCGGCCAGTGCGCGACGGGCGCTCTGACCATCGTGGCAGGCGCGGACGTGGAAGCCTTCCTGGCTCAGCCAACTGCTCAGGAGCTCGCACAGCTCCTGGTCATCATCAATTAATAACAGCTCGCTCATGACTCACTCAATTTAGCCATTGCCTACGTTTTCTGGTGGCACCACTGGCGAAGATACCGCAGAGCAGCGCCAATAGCGCTACCCCGGCGCCGATGACGAACCACTGTTGCTGGTCGGTCAATAGACGCGGCAGCGGGTTGCCGGCCTGGGTTTCCTTGAGTTGCAGCTTGAGGCGCTGATTCTCTTGGCGCAACCGGCTCAGCTGAGCGCTTTCGCGTTCGGCATCGGTATTTTGCAGTTGTTTACTCAGTTCTTCTCGTTGCTGTTCGCTTACCTTCAAGCGCTGTTGCAACTGGGTGATCTGGCTGCCGGCGCTCAGGGACAATGGCGTGGAACTGCCGCCCTCGGCGCTTTCTTCACCGTGGGCAGGGGCCACAATCGACAACGTCACCAACATCAGACACAACGGACCTTTGCGCATCGCCACTCCTGATTCCAATACGAGTATTGGGCAGGTTGTCGGCCGGTAAACGAGAATAATGAGCGTTGAGAGCACGATGAACCGACAAGGTTCATCGTGGGGGGAGAAATTACGGGAGGACTTGCTTGAACGGCTTGACCGAAACGTTGGCGTAGACGCCTGCGGCGATATACGGATCAGCGTCGGCCCAGGCCTGTGCGGCGCTCAGGGAATCGAATTCGGCGACGATCAGGCTGCCGGTGAAACCCGCAGCGCCCGGATCATTGCTGTCGACCGCCGGGTGTGGACCGGCCAAAACGATGCGACCTTCACCTTTGAGTACTTGCAGGCGCTCAAGGTGTGCAGGCCGTGCGGCCAGGCGGGCTTCCAGGGAGTTGGCGACGTCTGTGGCAATGATTGCGTAAAGCATGTCAGTCCTCGGTTTTTGGCGTAGTGGTATCGGCGTCGTGCAGGTGGCGGGACAGGTAAATGCCCTGGCCGACCAGGAACAGCAGCGTCATGCCCAGGCTGCCGAAGACTTTGAAGTCGACCCAGTAGTCCTGAAAGGTGAACGCGACGAACAGGTTGGCGGCACCGCAAAACAGGAAAAACCCGATCCAGGCGATGTTCAGGCGGGTCCAGACCGGATCCGGCAGGGTCAGCGCGTGGCCCATGATGCGTTTGATCAGCAGTTGCTCACCGACGAAGTGGCTGCCAATGAACGCCAGGGCGAACAGCCAGTTCACCACCGGGGCTTTCCATTTCAGGAAGGTTTCGCTGTGGAACGCCAGGGTCAGGCTGCCGAAGACCAGGCAGGCGATGAGGGTCAGCCACTGGCTCTTCTCCAGCTTGCGCTGCTTGATGAACAGCGTGCCGTAAACCACCAGGGAGCTGATGATCAGCATGGCGGTGGCGCTGTAAATACCGCCTACAGTGACCTCGTGACCGGCGATGTCGACGACCCGGGGATCGAGCTTGAAGACGATGAAGAACAGCAGAAGCGGGATGAAATCGATGAATTGTTTCACAGTGGCAGCCAGAAGCAGGATGTGGCGGCATAATAACAAACATATGGGCGCGCGATAGCGCCAGCTGATTTGAGGTAAAAAAGTCCTGTGAATGTTGATTTGCACTGCCATAGCACGGCCTCCGATGGCGCTCTCGCGCCTGCAGTACTGGTTGCGCGTGCGTTCGAGAAAGGCGTGCGAGTCCTGGCCTTGACCGATCACGACACCCTCGAAGGCCTTGATGAGGCCCGCAGCACTGCGACTGCGCTGGGGATGCAACTGGTCAATGGCGTCGAATTGTCCTGCACCTGGGGCGGCGCGACCATTCACGTGCTGGGCTATGGTTTCGACGTCAACGCTGTGCCGTTGGTCGAAGCCATCGCGAAATTGCACGATGGCCGCTGGTTACGGTCCGAAGAAATAAGCCGCAAGTTGGCGCTTAAAGGCATGCCGGGGGCGCTGGAAGGTGCCCGGGCGATCCAGCAGGAACTGGGCGACAGCGGCAACGCTCCGGCCCGTCCGCATTTCGCCGACTGGATGGTGCGTGAAGGTTTCGTCAAGGATCGCGCCGAAGCGTTCCGCAAATGGCTGGGTGCCGGCAAGCTGGGGGACGTCAAGCAACACTGGCCGACCCTGGAAGACACGGTCGAAACCCTGCGCGCCGCCAAGGCCTGGGTCAGCCTGGCGCACCCGTGGCACTACGATTTCACTCGCAGCAAACGTCGCCGGCTGATTGCCGACTATATTCAAGCAGGGGGCCACGCAATCGAAGTGGTCAATGGCCATCAGCCCGCCGAGCAAGTGGGCAGCCTGGCGATTCTCGCCCGTGAGTTCGGTCTGCTGGTCAGCGCCGGCAGTGATTTTCATGGTCCTGGAGGCTGGTCCGAGATCGGTGAATACCGCCCGCTCCCGGAGGATCTGCCGCCACTGTGGTGTCGATTCAAACATGACCCAATTATTGCCGCCGTCTGAACAGGTAGAGAATGTGAGTCAATTTTTCCAGATTCATCCGGAAAACCCGCAAGCGCGCCTGATCAAACAGGCTGTCGAAATCATCCGCAGCGGCGGGGTGGTGATTTATCCCACAGACTCGTCCTACGCCATTGGTTGCCAGATCGGCGACAAGAATGCCGTGGAGCGCGTGCGTCGGTTGCGTGGACTGGATGACAAGCACAACTTCGCACTGATTTGCAGCGACCTGTCGCAACTGGGGCTGTTCGCCAAGATCGACACCGGCCTTTTCCGTTTGCTCAAGGCCCACTTGCCGGGTCCGTATACCTTCATTCTCAACGCCACCCGCGAAGTGCCGCGGCTGTTGTTGCACCCGAAAAAACGCACCATCGGCCTGCGTGTGCCGAGTCATCCGATTGCCCTGGCACTGTTGGAGGAACTCGGCGAACCGCTGATGAGCGTGACCCTGATCATGCCCGGCGACACTGACCCGATGACCGATCCTTACGAAATGCGTCAGTTGCTTGAGCATCAGGTCGACCTGATCATCGACGGCGGTTTCGGCGGAATCAAGGCGTCCACCGTGATCAATCTCGCCGACGGCGAGCCGGAAGTGATCCGTGTTGGCTGCGGCGACCCGACGCCGTTCATGGCCGAGGCGTAGATGTCTGCAGTAGAACCCGTTGTTGACAGTCAGGCCGGAGCCCAGCAAGAGCTGCCCTTCGCGATGGTCTATGGCCAGGCGGTCATGGAAATGCCGCTGGACCTGTACATTCCGCCGGATGCGCTTGAGGTCTTTCTCGAAGCCTTCGAAGGCCCTCTCGACTTGCTGCTGTACCTGATCCGCAAACAGAACATCAACATCCTCGACATCCCGGTGGCGGAAATTACCCGTCAGTACATGGGCTATGTCGAGTTGATGCAGTCGGTGCGCCTGGAGCTGGCCGCCGAGTACCTGGTCATGGCCGCAATGCTGGCCGAGATCAAATCGCGGATGCTGCTGCCGCGTGCCGAAACGATCGAAGCCGAAGAAGACGACCCCCGCGCTGAACTGATTCGCCGCTTGCAAGAGTACGAACGCTTCAAGGCCGCAGCCGAAGGCATCGATGGCCTGAGCCGTGTGGGCCGTGACGTGGTAGTCCCCAAGCTCGACGCCCCGGAAGCCCGGGCACGCAAGCTGTTGCCAGACGTGCGTCTTTCAGAGCTGCTGTTGTCCATGGCCGAGGTCCTGCGCCGAGGCGACATGTTCGAAAGTCACCAGGTCAGCCGCGAGGCACTGTCCACCCGCGAACGCATGAGCGATGTGCTGGAGCGCCTCAAGGGCGGCGGTTTCGTGCCCTTTGCCGAGCTGTTCACCGCTGAAGAAGGACGTCTGGGGGTGGTGGTGACCTTTATGGCGATTCTCGAACTGGTCAAGGAATCTTTGGTCGAGCTGGTGCAGAATGAGCCGTTCGCAGCGATCCACGTGCGGGCCCGAGCCGAATAACGAGTTGAATCATGAACCTGACTGAACCCCGCGAGCTGGCGCCACTGCTTGAAGCCTTTCTGTTGGCCTCGGGAAAACCGCAATCGCTTGAACGCCTGTTCGAACTCTTCGAAGAGGGCGAGCGCCCGGAGCCGCCGGTCTTCAAGAAAGCCCTGACAATTCTCGCCAAGTCCTGCGACGGCCGCGCCTTTGAGCTGAAGGAAGTGGCCTCTGGGTATCGCTTGCAGATCCGCGAAAAGTTCTCGCCATGGGTCGGACGTTTATGGGAAGAGCGGCCGCAGCGCTATTCCCGCGCCATGCTCGAAACCATCGCGCTGATCGCCTATCGCCAGCCGATCACCCGGGGCGAGATCGAAGACGTGCGGGGCGTGGCGGTCAACAGTCACATTGTCAAAACCTTGCTGGAGCGCGAGTGGATCCGCATCGTCGGTTACCGCGACGTGCCGGGTAAACCAGCGATGTTTGCGACCACCAAGGCCTTTCTCGATCACTTCAACCTGAAAAACCTCGACGATTTGCCACCGCTGGCCGAATTGCGCGAGCTTGAGCCTGACCCGGTGCTCGATTTCGACGACGCGCCGGTGCCTGCCGCACTGCAGGAGTTGGCCGACGCCAGCGCCGAGCCGGAAGAGCCGAAGGAAGAAACCAGTTTCCACACCCTGTTGCTGGAACTGGACACCATGGAGGAGGGGCTCAAGACCGACTTCGACGATCTGTTGCGCGATGGGGCGGTGACCGAGACCGAAGGGGCGTTGGCAGAGCCCGAGCCTGACACTGAAGTTGAACTTCAAGTCGAGGCTGAAGCCACTGTCGAAGAAGAGCAGGAACCAGAGCAGGAACCAGAGCAGGAACCAGAGCAGGAACCAGAGCAGGAAGATGACATTCTTGGCGTCGCCGAAGCTCGCGCAAAGCTCCTGGCCGCTGTAGCCGCGTTGGAGCAGTCGACACCTGAGCTCAGCGATGAAGAGGCCGAAGCCCAGGCCCTCGCCGAAGCGATCGAAAACGAACGCCGCCAGCACGAAGACTGACACGAGCCCAATGTGGGAGATCTATGTTGCAGCGCAACCTTGCCTTCAGGCGCCGTTCTTGAGCAACTGGCTGAACGCCTCCAGCTCACTTTTCTCCAGATCGGAAACCAGTACAAATTGCATGTGGTTTTCTTGCCAGAACACGACGTTAAAGCCGCGGACCATCTGACTCTGACGCGGCTTGTCCGCCTCCTGCGTGGGCAGGATAAACACATTGATAATGTGCTTGGCGCGCCCATAACTCAGGGCCGCCGTGGTCTGATGTTGCAGGTAATCCAACCGTCCACCCAATAATGGAAAGCCCTGCGCCGAGTAATCGAATACCGGTGGCGAGAAGTCGAGCTTGCCGGTGAACCAAGGTTTCACTGTATGGCGGTCGGATGAAACCACATCGTTCAAATGTTCACCCATTAACGAGCGGACATGGCTGGAGACCGCCTCATCCATCAACGGCTGTTCGCTGGCCGGCGTGACGACATACAGCATCACTGCCAAGGCCAGCGCTGTCGCCGAAAAAACAGGCGCGAACCATTTTCGCCAACGTTCCACTGCACGGGTTTGTGGCGCAACAGGGGCGAAAAGGTTGGTAGTCAATGACGCCGGTGCCGAGTAATACGGCGCATGTCGCTTCACGCTGACCTTCAGTAGCCGCGCCTGATCATGCAACCGCGCGCAGTTGGCACATACAGCCAAATGCCCGGCGACCCGGGCAGCCATCACCGTATCGAGTTCCTTGTCCAGATAGCCATGAACCAGCATCTGGCAAGCCGTGCAGTCGAGTTCATTCATGATCATGCAACTTCAGTAGTTCGAGCTTGAGCATGGCGCGAGCCCGGGCCAGTCTCGACATGACGGTGCCGATCGGGATGTCGGCGACCAAGGCGATGTCCTTGTAGGGCATGTCTTCGAGCTCCTTCAGAATAATCACCTCGCGAAATATGGGCGGCAGGGCGCACAGGGCTTGCTGGACAAGCATCGCGTTTTCCGTGTGTATGGCCAGCAACTCCGGGGTTTGGCCGTGACTCAACGCGGCATCGTCTTCGGGCAGTTCATCGCCGATAGCCACCCAGTGGTGGCCGGCCGAGGCCTTGAGCCAGGTGTAGCTTTCGTTACGCACGATGGTCAGAAACCAGGCCTTGGCATTGCCGTCGGCGAAACGGTGCAGGAATCTGAAGGCCCGCAGGGCGCTTTCCTGCACGACGTCGCGCGCGGCACTGTCGTTACCGGTGAGCCAGCGCGCGAGGTTGTAAGCGGCGTCCATGTGGGGCGCAAACAAGTCCTCAAATCGCTTCATAGTGATTCCCGCAACGTCCCACCCCTATAACTGTCATTCGCTGTGTTTTATTCCCGGGGAAAAAATAATTTTGCGACGTGGAATAAAGACTCGTCCCACAAGGTTGTATCTCGTGTCAGCTACATCACTGTAGTCCGCTAACGAGGGCACACCGATGGACATTCTCAGGAAACACGAACGACGCACCGACGGTCCGCTTAACCCCGACCGCCGGACACTGCTCAAGTGTTCCGCGTGGGCCGGGGCCGGGGTGCTCTGGGCCCTGAGCGGCGGTATTCCGCGGGCCTTTGCACTGGACGATTCCGGCAACGTCTCCGACCCCAAAGCGCTGGCCAGCACGTTCCACTTTGTGCAGATCAGCGACTCGCACATCGGTTTCAACAAGGAGGCCAATCCGGAACCGTCGAAGACCTTGCAGGTGGCCATCGACAAGGTCATCGCATTGCCGAAACGGCCGTCGTTGATCCTGCATACCGGCGATATCACCCACCTGTCGAAACCGGAAGAATTCGATACGGCGGCGCAACTGCTCAAGGGCCTTCCGTCCACCGTGCACTACGTGCCGGGCGAGCACGACACCCTCGACGAGGGCGGTGGCAAGCTCTATCTGGAGCGTTACGGCAAAGGCACCAAAGGCAATGGCTGGTACAGCTTCGATGACCACGGCGTGCATTTCATCGGGTTGGTGAATGTCTTCAATTTCCAGGCTGGCCATGAAGCGACGCTTGGCGCCGATCAACTGGCCTGGCTGGCCGATGACCTGCGCGCCGTGACGAGCAGCACGCCAATCGTGGTGTTTACCCATATTCCGTTGTGGACGATTTATCAGCCGTGGGGTTGGGGCACCGAAGATGGCGATCAGGCGATTGCCATGCTGCGCAAGTACGGTTCGGTGACGGTATTGAACGGGCATATCCATCAGGTCATCCAGAAGGTTGAAGGCAATATCACCTTCCACACCGCCCGCGGCACGGCTTATCCACAACCTGCACCGGGTACGGCGCCGGCACCGGGACCGATGACGGTGGCGGCTGATCAACTGCGCAATTATTTAGGGCTCACCGATGTGCGAGCGACGCAGGGCGAGCATCCGCTGGCGCTGATCGATTCGACACTGGTTTAGCGGAGGAACGGGGATGAAAACGCGACTGTTGGCCGTTGTCTGCCTGATGCTGTCGATGCCGGTGTGGGCTCAGGAGGTGAAAATCGATATCAAAGAGTTCATGTTTGCGCCCAAGGATTTGAACGTGGCCGTGGGCACCAAAGTGACGTGGGTAAACGATGACCAGATCCCGCATACGGTGGCGGAAACCCATAAGGTGTTTCGCTCAGGGGCGCTGGATACGAATGACAGCTTTTCCTGGGTGTTCAACACGCCGGGGGAGTTTGAGTATTTTTGTGCGCTGCATCCGCAGATGATCGGGAAGATTGTGGTCAGCCAGTGATGTCGCAAGCAACTTGCGATAGATCGAGCTAAAGAAACCCTAACCCCTGTGGGAGCGAGCAGGCTCGCTCACACAGGGGGGGGCGGTGTCGCGGTTGAGCAAACTCGGCACCACCGGTCGGCGGAAAATCAAGTAAGTCTCCATTGATCAGCTAGTCTCTGATGCGCGAACGCTCCCATGAGCGTATGATTCGCGACCCTTCGGCGATCCCTTTGCCCTAGACCCAGCTTTCAACTCTTCAGGTCCCTCACTTCAGAGCTGCCTGAACAGACCACACCGGGAGGTGCCCAGATGAGTATCAACGACCAGAAAGACGACCAGGAAATCGGCCCAGCAGGCGAAAAACTGCAGAAAGTCCTCGCCCGTATCGGCGTCGGCTCGCGCCGTGACGTAGAAGCCTGGATCAGCCACGGCCGCATCAAGGTCAATGGCAAAGACGCCACCCTCGGGCAGCGCGTCGACATGCACGACGCCATCACCATTGATGGCAAGGTGATCAAGCGCGAAGAAGCCGCCGAGTCGGTACGCCGCGTGATCATGTACAACAAGCCGGACGGCGAAATCTGCACCCGCCTCGATCCGGAAGGCCGTCCGACCGTTTTCGACAAGATGCCGCGCCCGAAAGAAGGTCGCTGGATCAACATCGGTCGTCTGGACATCAACACCACCGGTCTGCTGATGTTCACCACCGACGGTGAACTGGCCAACCGCCTGATGCACCCTTCCTACGAAATGGACCGTGAGTACGCGGTGCGTGTCCGTGGCGAAGTCGATGACGAGATGATCGAGCGTCTGAAAGCAGGTGTCGTCCTCGAAGACGGCCCGGCCAAGTTCACCGACATCAAGCAGGCGCCAGGTGGCGAAGGTTTCAACCACTGGTACCACTGCGTGGTGATGGAAGGTCGCAACCGCGAAGTCCGTCGTCTGTGGGAATCCCAGGGCCTGGTGGTCAGCCGTCTGAAACGCGTGCGTTTCGGTCCGGTGTTCCTCAACTCCGACCTGCCGATGGGTCGCTGGCGCGAAATGAGCCAGTACGAAGTCGACATTCTGAGTGCTGAAGTCGGCTTGACCCCGGTGGCCATGCCGCAAATGAACGCCAAGAGCAAAGACAAGCTCGATCGCATGCAGCGTAAATCGTCGCGTCCGATGGGCAAGACCGAGCGCGTGCGTTCGTTGCGTCCAGCCATCGGTAACCAGAGCGCTGCTACGCCGCGTGATACCCGCGAACCGCATATCGAAGGCGAACGTCCAGCCCGCAAACCAGCAGCACCTCGTGCTGACGGCGAGCGCGGTCCACGCACGCCACGTCCGGCCAATGGTCGCACCGAACGCGGCGAAGGCCGCAGTGCGCCAAGCGGTGGTCGTAGCGATCGCGGTGCTCCAGCCGGTCGTGGCGAGTCTCGTGGTGAGTCGGGTCGCGGTACGCCCGTGGCAGACCGTCCTTCCGACACCAAGCGCCCGGCCAAGGCCCCGGCGAAGAAGCGTCCAGGCATCGTTCTGGTCGACAAGGACGCGCCATCGGGCAAACGCCGTGGTGCACCAGCCGGTTCGGGCCAACGTCCGGGCTTCGGTCGTCGCAAGCCTGAGTAATCGGTAAGCGCCCCATAAAAAACGCCAACCTTCGGGTTGGCGTTTTTTTATGTCTGACTTTAAGTAAGGTGGTGACTGTTCGGGCCTCATCGCGAGCAGGCTCGCTCCCACAGTGGACCGAAATGTCAGGGAGGAACGCGGTCACCTGTGGGAGCGAGCCTGCTCGCGATGAGGCCCGTAGCGGCACCGCCTACTTTGTGGCTAAAACACAAACCGCCCATCAAACACCGGCTCATCATCCAGCGCCAACACGCCACTGGAAAAGATCAGGTCCAGATGATGGCTACCCTTCGCGCCACCGCCCAATCCCAGATGCAGCCCGCAATGGCGCTCCTCGAACCCGGCATTGCGCGCATACAGCGTCTTCACGCCTTCGTTGGTGCCGATCCCCAGCTCCTCAATCCGTCGATTGGATGGATTGGCCTCCAGGTACTTGTTGAAGTCATGTTCCAGCCCCGGCACCTCGGTGGCGATTTTGCTGATGGTCGAATTCTCGATCCACAACTCCAGTGGCGACTCCAGCACCCCGTATTTGCGGGCAAATGGAATGGTGCTGAGAAAAGTCCCCATGAACTTGACCCTGCCGTTAATGGCCTCGCTGTGCGTGGCAATCTCACCCGGCGCCAGATCGAAGTTGCCGACACCGTTGATGTCGGTCCACTTCTTGATACTGCTCAACGGTGTTTCGAACCACGAGCCGTGATCATCTTTGAAACTTAACGTGGTGGCATGGGACATGCGCTGGATCAAGTGGCTGTTCAACCCGGCAATGCGCTGCGGGGTGACACTGAACGTGTCGTAGAAGTAATCGCCGTAATCCTTGAACAGCAGCGACTTCTTCCAGTTCTCGGCCATGACGCCTTGCAGCGCGCGGACAAATTCCGGGCCGTCGGGGCGCGGGTTGGGCAGGGTGGAAGAGTCGTAGAAGAAAATGTACAGATCGCTGTCGGCAATCGCCTGGGCCAGCAATTCCGTGGGCTCCAGATCCAGTCGCATTGCGCTGAAACTGAAGCGTGGGCTGGCACCGGCCTGTTCGGCGATGGCGCTCGTCAGTGCCTGATAATCAGCCGTGTGGCCGAGCAAGACCTTCGCCGGGTTGATGCCGACAAGGGCAGGGTGCTGTTCGAGGTAGTAAAGGAAATGCGAAATGGCGCGTTGCTTATCCATGTAGTCCTCCCTGACAAACCGAGAAAAAGTGGCAGGCACAACCGGCCGGATCGTGCCTGCCGGGATGACTTACAGAGGCCACATCGCTGTGCCGAACGGAACAACCGCATCGGCTTGCATCATTTCAACGGCGGCGTCATGGGTCGGTGCTTCAAACCAATCGTCCAGTTGCAGTTCAGTTTCCAAGTCTTTTTCAAGTGCTTGCATTGTGAATCTCCTAGATGACTTTTTCGGTAGGTGCTGCGGCGCGTTTTCAGTCATTGAATAACCCGCCAACTTGCTGATTGATGCGCCTCGGCAAGTCGCTGAAAACCTAGTTCACAGGTTTTTAAATTGCAAAAAAATAATCAAATAAGATTTGTTTGAACTTTTTTTTCTGTTTTTTATTAAGCAATTTGTTAATAAAAAACAGAAAACTAACTCGACCTTTTCCTTAGGAAGCTTCCTACCGTCAATTTGCAGTCAGGCTAACGTCAAATCTGATTCGGCAAATTTACGTTACGGCATGTAAAGAAATGCTGACGAAATAGAGCCTCAAAGCCCTTGGTTTGACGCTTGCGGAAGGGATGTAAGGAAAACCTTCCGCCCAGCAGCCATTTAACCTGCGCGCAGGGCTCTGGCCCGCTTGTTTCAGGCGCGGTTGAAGGGTGAGATGCGCCCCATGCCTGTCGTGCAGGTGCATAACAAGAAGGAGGCGCAATGTACGCCGTGACTCATTTCCACTTCTCTCCGAGGGGCGATTTTTCCGCCGTCCCCGTCGATGACCCGCAAAGGTCTGACTCAATTTTTGCAGCCGCCCGAGACCCTCGAGGCGGACACAGGCAATCCCGGCTAATGACACGCTGATCCAGCAGTGTCTGGCAGCAGGGGGTTACAGGTGTACAATGCGCCGCGTTTTAACTGTGACCTCCTGCGCATCTGCGCAAACCTCAAGGCTATCCGTCTTGTTCACTCCGCCGCGCCACAAGCGTGTCGGGTTCGATTTCGTCACAGATAAAAACAAACAGGTGACGCATGACCGTTGTAAAAACGCTGAACTCCTTTTGCCTTCGCTGGGGTTTGATCGGCGCTGCTTGAAATCGCAACCGAGCAGCAACGTCTAACGAACATCATCAAACCTTGCGTGAGACCCTTTTCATGAGTGGACAAAACTCGCATTCAGGCGAGCTGAAACGCGGCCTGAAAAATCGCCACATTCAACTGATCGCCCTCGGTGGCGCGATCGGTACCGGGCTGTTCCTCGGCTCGGCCGGCGTACTGAAATCCGCCGGCCCGTCGATGATCCTCGGCTACGCCATCTGCGGCTTCATTGCTTTCATGATCATGCGCCAGCTCGGCGAAATGATCGTCGAAGAGCCAGTCGCCGGTTCCTTCAGCCACTTCGCCCATAAATACTGGGGCGGTTTCGCCGGCTTCCTGTCGGGCTGGAACTGCTGGATTCTGTACATTCTGGTGGGCATGTCGGAGCTGACCGCGGTCGGCAAATACATCCACTACTGGGCGCCAGACATCCCGACCTGGGTCTCGGCAGCCGGCTTCTTCGTCTTGATCAACCTGATCAACCTGGCGAACGTCAAAGTCTTTGGTGAGGCCGAGTTCTGGTTTGCGATCATCAAGGTCGTGGCCATCGTCGGCATGATTGCGCTCGGCAGCTACCTGCTGGTCAGCGGCGACGGCGGCCCGCAAGCGTCGGTGACTAACCTGTGGGCCCACGGCGGCTTCTTCCCGAATGGCGTCAGCGGTTTGGTGATGGCCATGGCGATCATCATGTTCTCCTTCGGCGGCCTGGAAATGCTCGGTTTCACCGCCGCGGAAGCCGACAAGCCGAAAACCGTGATCCCGAAAGCCATCAACCAGGTGATCTACCGGATCCTGATTTTCTACATCGGTGCGTTGGTTATCCTGCTTTCGCTGACGCCATGGGACAGCCTGTTGGCGACCTTGAACGCGTCGGGTGATTCCTACAGCGGCAGCCCGTTCGTGCAAGTGTTCTCGATGCTCGGCAGCGACACCGCTGCGCACATCCTCAACTTCGTGGTCCTGACCGCGGCGCTGTCGGTGTACAACAGTGGCACCTACTGCAACAGCCGCATGCTGCTGGGCATGGCCGAGCAGGGCGATGCGCCGAAAGCCTTGTCGAAGATCGACAAGCGCGGCGTGCCAGTGCGTTCGATCCTTGCGTCGGCGGCGGTGACATTGATTGCCGTATTGCTGAACTACCTGATCCCGCAAAACGCGCTGGAACTGTTGATGTCGCTGGTGGTTGCCACCCTGGTGATCAACTGGGCGATGATCAGCTTCTCGCACTTCAAGTTCCGCCAGCACATGAACAAGACCAAACAGACACCGCTGTTCAAGGCCCTGTGGTACCCGTACGGGAACTACATCTGCCTGGCATTCGTGGTGTTCATTCTGGGCGTCATGCTGCTGATTCCGGGGATTCAGATCTCGGTGTATGCGATTCCGGTGTGGGTCGCGTTCATGTGGATTTGCTACGGCATCAAGAACAAGCGTCGTGACCGGCATGCGTTGCAAGCTGCGGGTTCCGTAGCGAAATAATGTAAGTACAGAAACAACAAACCCGGCCATGTGCCGGGTTTGTTGTTTTCGGGTTTTACACAAATCCCTTGTAGGAGTGAGCCTGCTCGCGATAGCGGTGTGTCAGTCAACATCTTAGTTGCCTGACACACCGCTATCGCGAGCAGGCTCACTCCCACAGGGACCGAATTCTTTCAGTTCATTCGCGGTATCCTGAGCGTTCTGAACCCGGACGCTTTTCCATGCTGGTAATTTCCAACAACGTGCATCTGCCGGATGCCGAGATCGAATTGACCGCCATCCGCGCCCAAGGCGCCGGAGGGCAGAACGTCAACAAGGTCTCCAGCGCGGTGCATCTGCGTTTCGACATTCCGGCCTCGTCCTTGCCCGAGTTCTACAAGGAGCGGCTGCTGGCGCTGCGTGACAGTCGTATCACCAGCGAAGGGGTGTTGATCATCAAGGCCCAGCAATACCGCACGCAAGAAGCCAATCGTGCAGATGCGCTGGAGCGGCTGACCGAGTTGATCCTCAGTGCCACCAAGGTCGAAAAGAAACGTCGCCCGACCAAACCGACCCTAGGTTCGAAGAAGCGTCGGTTGGAGTCCAAGACCAAGCGCGGCAGCATCAAGGCCGGGCGTGGCAAGGTCGATTTTTAGCGGGCTTGGCGCTCTTCCCGGTACTTTTCATTGAGATTCTTCGGCGCCTGCCGGTACAAGTAAACACTCAGTGCCAGACCGCTCAACGCGGCGAGCGCGGCGAACAGGAAAATCGAGGCAAAGCCAAAACCTGCCGCAATCGCACCCGCCACCGGCCCGGTGATCCCCAGCGACAAATCGATGAACAACGAATAAGCCCCGACTGCCGCGCCACGACTCGAGGCCGGTACCAGGTTGACCGCTTCCACCCCCAGCGCGGGGAATACCAGCGAGAAACCGAACCCGCTCAGTGCCGCACCGGCCAATGCCCAATGAGCGTCCGGCGCCAGCCACAGCAGCAGCAAGCCGAGCGTTTCCACCGACAGGCAGGCAATCGCCACGCGAAAGCCGCCGAGGCGGTTGATCAGGTTGCCGAACAGCAGCCGCGCACCGATGAAACTGGCACCGAACAGGCTCAGGCACAGCACCGCGTTGTCCCAGTGTTGCGTGGCGTAATACAGGGTGATGAAGGTGGCGATGGTGCCAAAGCCGATCGAGCCCAGCGCCAGACCGCAACCATGTGGCAGTACGCGCCCCAGCACATGCATGAACGGCAAACGCTCGCCGACCACAATCGGTGCGGCGGTTTTCGGCCAGGCCAGCACCAGGCCGAGGACGGCCAGCAACACGATGCTCACGCCCATGCTCCACAAGCCCAGCTGATTAACCAGCAGCACGCCCAGCGGTGCGCCGACTGCCAGTGCGCCATAACTGGCGATGCCGTTCCAGGAAATGACCTTGGCGGTGTTCGCCGCCCCGACCCGGCCGATGCCCCAGCCAATCGAGCCGGAGCCCACCAGGCTTTCCGCGCTGCCGAGTACCAGACGGCCGATCAACAGGCTGATCAGGCTCAAGGTCGGCAAGCTTTGGGTCCAGGCCGAAATAAGCATGAACACGCCGCTCAAACCGCAGCCGGCGAGGCCGTACATCACGGCGAGTTTGCTGCCCTTGTTATCGATGATTTTTCCGGCATACGGGCGGCTGAGCAGGGTGGCCAGGTATTGCACGCTGATCACCAGGCCGGCGATGACGGCGCCGAAGCCCAGATCGCTATGGACGTAGCCCGGTAACACGGCCAGGGGAATGCCGATATTCAGGTAGCCAATGAAGGTGAACAGGACGATGGAAACGACTTGCAGCGTGACCGCCAGGGGGCGCTGGTTTTCAGACATGGGTAAAGATCCACGGGGAAGCAGGATAGATAGGCTGCTTATGATAGCGGCGCGAACGGCTGCGGGTCGTGGAAAAAGTAAAACTATTTGCCGGAAGGGGATGAATCAGGGTTTGGTGGGTGCGACCAGATGCGTGGTGACCAGGGC
The DNA here is from genome assembly GCF_019956495.1 of Pseudomonas sp. BF-B-26. Lineage (NCBI taxonomy): Bacteria > Pseudomonadati > Pseudomonadota > Gammaproteobacteria > Pseudomonadales > Pseudomonadaceae > Pseudomonas > Pseudomonas sp. BF-B-26. Next base: position 40,031 of record NZ_JAHBDP010000102.1, read on the forward strand.
GGCCAAGGCGTTTTCTTCGCTGCCGAAGCGGGCGAGCAGCGCAGCGCGTTTTTCGGGGGGCAGGCGATTCCAGATCTCGATCATCTTCTCGGTGGTGCCGATCAGGACGCTGGCTTGCTGAGCTTCGTCAAAAGTAGGGCTGAAGTCGTCGGTCATGGTGGGGCTCGGGGTTCAGGCGGTGTGGAAAGCGCATGTTAGCGCTTTCCACACGGTCTGGCATTGCAGGTGAATCAGTCTTCGCTGTCGGCCTTGCGGCGTTCAGTGGCTTCTTTCGGCTCGGGCTGTTGGGCACCGGCTTGTTGCGTGGGCGTCTGCTCAGTTTCGTGCAGGCTTGGGAAGGGGAGATTAGGGATCTCGTGCATATCGCGCTCCTCGCAAAGTCTGTTGATAGATCTGGTAGATCCGCGCTTTTAAAAAGCTTGGGGAGGATACAGCAGAAGAAATGACAAAAAGACTTTTATATCCAATTGTTGCGACGGATGGGATTGTCTAGACAGGTCTGCAAGAGGGAGCGACACAAAACAAATGTGGGAGCGGGCTTGCTCCCACAGGGGGCTGTGCAGGGTTTGATGCTTATTTGCAGACTTCGGCGATTGCCTCGGCCAGCAAATCAAGGCGTGTGGCATCGATTCCGGCGACGTTTGCCCGACCAGTGCCCACCATGTAAACACTGTGATGATCGCGCAGTTGTTTGACCTGTTCCGGCGTCAAACCGGTGTAGGAAAACATCCCGCGCTGCACGCCGATGTGCGCAAAGCGCTCGCGCAAACCATGAGGCTCAAGCGCTTCAACCAAACCGCTACGCAGTTGGGCAATACGCAAACGCATGGCTTCCACTTCGTCGGCCCAGAGGCTTTTCAGCTCTGGATCACCGAGGATGGTCGCTACCACAGCAGCGCCGTGATCCGGCGGTGTCGACCACAGGTTGCGGGCGATGTTGGCCAGTTGGCTGCGGATATCCACTAGCTTGTCAGCGGTTTTCGCGCAGACAATCAGCGCACCGGTACGGTCGCGGTACAGGCCGAAGTTCTTCGAGCAGGAACTGGTGATCAGCACTTCCGGCAAGGCGGCAGCGAACAACCGGGTTGACCAGGCATCCTGTTCCAGGCCATCGCCGAAGCCTTGGTAGGCGAAATCGATCAGTGGCACCAGATCGCGACTGCGCACCACATCCAGCACCCGGCGCCAATCATCATGGGACAGATCGAAACCGGTCGGGTTATGGCAGCAAGCGTGCAGCAGCACCACATCGCCCTTCGGCGCTTCATTGAGTACTGCGAGCATCGCTTCGACGTCGAGGCGGTTATCGCTGCCGACATACGGGTAATGACTGACCTTGACTCCGGCTGCCGCGAAGATGGTTTCGTGGATCGGCCAGGTCGGGTTGCTCAGCCACACGCCACGGCCCGGTAGGCACTGGGCGATAAAATCGGCGCTCAAGCGCAGCGCGCCGGTGCCGCCCGGCGTTTGCGTCGCGCCCGTCCGTTGTTCGGTGATCAACGGAGAATCGGCCCCCAGCACCAACTCAACGATGGCCTTGCCGAACGCCGATTCACCGTGGCCACCGATGTAGGTCTTGGTGGTCTGACGATCCACCAGGCGTTGCTCGGCGAGCTTCACGGACTGGGGGATCGGTGTCAGGCCCTGGGCATCTTTATAGACGCCCACGCCGAGGTCGAATTTGCGCGGGTTGGGGTCCTGCGCATAGGCCTCCATCAGGCCGAGAATCGGGTCGCCGGGTACTCGTCCGATGGCGTCGAAATGCATTATTTGCGGCCCTCGGCGTCCTTGGCCACTTCGTCAGTGCGCGCGGCCATGATGAAATCGTTGCGATGCAGGCCCTTGATGGAATGGCTCCACCAGGTCACGGTGACTTTGCCCCACTCGGTCAGCAGGCCTGGGTGGTGACCTTCAGCCTCGGAGATTTCACCGACGGCGTTGGTGAACGCCAGTGCGTGCTTGAAGTTCTTGAACAGGAAAACTTTTTCCAACTGCATCACGCCGTCGCGCACTTCGATGTTCCAGTCGGGAATCTGCTTGATCAGTACCGGCAGTTCTTCGTCGCTGACTTGAGGGGCATCGGCGCGGCAGGCTTCGCAATGGGCTTGGTTCAATGTGGACATGATGGGTTCCTGAAATCGAATTATTGGAAATCGGCCGTCAGTGTCACCACGCTAAACCAAAGCGTCGGTTCCTGACAGGCTCACTTGATTCTAAAAGCTGCGGATCACGCGGCCTTTGGCGGAAATTTTGGTGTGTGCAAGCCCAGCTGCATGCCTTGCTTGACCATGCCCATGATGTCTTCGTGGGCGAGATCGAACAGGCGCTTGAGGTTCGGCAGGACAAAGTACAGCGGTTGCAGGATGTCGATGCGGTACGGCGTGCGCATGCATTCCAGCGGATCGAAGGTCTGATGCTCAGGTTCGTCCGACAGGCAGTAAACGGTTTCTTTCGGCGAGGAGAGAATGCCGCCGCCGTAGATGCGCAGGCCTTCAGCTGTATCGACCAGGCCGAACTCGATGGTCATCCAGTACAGACGCGCCAGGTAAACGCGTTCTTCCTTGGAAGCCTGTAGGCCGAGTTTGCCGTAGGTGTGGGTGAATTCGGCAAACCAGGGGTTGGTCAGCAGTGGGCAGTGGCCAAAGATCTCGTGGAAAATGTCCGGCTCTTGCAGGTAATCCAGCTCTTCGCGGGTACGAATAAACGTCGCCACCGGGAACTGCTTGTTGGCGAGCAATTCGAAAAAAGTCTGGAAGGGGATCAGTGCGGGTACCCGGGCAACCTGCCACCCGGTGGTTTCACCGAGGACCTTGCTGATCTCACCGAGTTGCGGAATGCGGTCGTGGGGCAGACCGAGTTTTTCGATACCGTCCAGGTATTCCTGGCACGCACGACCCTCGATCACTTTCAGTTGGCGAGTAATCAGCGTGTTCCACACCGCGTGTTCTTCGGCGGGGTAGTCGATAAAACCTTGCGCATCGGGCTCGCGAGCCACGTATTGCGTCTGCTTCATGCTGCTCTCCTGCTAGGGGATTTCGTTCTTGTTATGTCCTGCTATGGACCTAGAAATACCTCAAGAAATGCAGTGTTGCAGCACGCGAGTCGCGCCGTTCGTAGGAAAAATCGTCGATTTTCGTAAAGTATTCGTTACGGATTTGCCGCAATGGCGCAGGGATTGAGATTTGCGGGTTTGAAATGGCTTGCAGGTGTCACATAATCTTGACGACTATCTTCACGCTTGACAGAAAAATCTGCCGGGCGCGTTCAATTGAGCGCTGCGATTCCCGTGTGGGAGTGCGCACAGGTACTGATCTCATTTATCGTTTTTCGGGCCATTTATATGCGTATCAAAGTCCACTGCCAGAACCGCATCGGCATTCTGCGCGACATTCTCAACCTGCTGGTGGAGTACGGGATCAACGTCGCACGCGGCGAGGTCGGCGGTGAGCATGGCAACGCGATCTACCTGCATTGCCCGAACCTGATCAACATTCAGTTTCAGGCATTGCGTCCGAAATTCGAATCGATTGCCGGGGTGTTCGGTGTCAAGCGTGTAGGACTGATGCCCAGCGAGCGTCGGCACATGGAGCTCAATGCCTTGCTTGGTGCGCTGGAGTTTCCGGTGCTGTCGATCGACATGGGTGGCTCGATCGTCGCGGCCAACCGTGCGGCGGCACAGTTGCTTGGCGTGCGGGTAGATGAGGTGCCGGGGATTCCGCTGTCGCGTTACGCCGAGGATTTCGACTTGCCGGAACTGGTGCGCGCCAACAAGTCGCGGATCAACGGCTTGCGGGTGAAGGTGAAGGGCGACGTGTTTCTCGCCGACATTGCGCCACTGCAATCAGAGCATGACGACAGCGAAGCCATGGCTGGCGCGGTGCTCACGCTGCACCGCGCCGACCGGGTCGGTGAGCGCATCTATAACGTGCGCAAGCAGGAGCTGCGAGGTTTCGACAGCATTTTCCAAAGCTCGAAGGTGATGGCCGCGGTGGTGCGCGAAGCCCGACGCATGGCGCCGCTGGATGCGCCGCTATTAATAGAAGGTGAAACCGGTACGGGTAAAGAGTTGTTGGCGCGCGCCTGCCACCTGGCAAGTCCGCGGGGGCAGTCACCGTTGATGGCGCTCAACTGCGCCGGCCTGCCGGAATCCATGGCGGAGACGGAGCTGTTCGGCTACGGCCCCGGCGCTTTCGAAGGGGCGCGGGCCGAAGGCAAACTCGGTCTGCTGGAGCTGACGGCGGGCGGTACGCTGTTTCTCGATGGTGTCGGGGAAATGAGCCCGCGCTTGCAGGTGAAATTGCTGCGTTTCCTGCAGGACGGTTGCTTCCGTCGTGTGGGCAGCGATGAAGAGGTTTATCTGGATGTGCGGGTGATTTGTGCGACGCAGGTCGACCTGTCCGAATTGTGCGCGCGGGGTGAGTTTCGCCAGGATCTGTATCACCGCTTGAACGTGCTTTCACTGCACATCCCGCCACTGCGCGAATGCCTCGACGGTTTGACGCCGCTGGTCGAACACTTCCTCGATCAAGCCAGTCGACAGATCGGTTGCCCGCTGCCGAAACTGGCGCCGGCGGCGATGGAACGGCTCAGTCACTACCATTGGCCGGGCAATGTCCGGCAATTGGAAAACGTGTTGTTCCAGGCGGTTTCCTTGTGTGAGGGCGGGACCGTCAAGGCCGAACATATTCGCCTGCCGGACTACGGCGTGCGTCAGCCACTTGGCGATTTCTCGCTCGAGGGCGGGTTGGATGAGATTGTCGGGCGTTTCGAGAAAGCGGTGCTTGAGCGTTTGTATTCCGAACACCCGAGCAGTCGTCAACTGGGCAAACGGTTGGGGGTTTCGCATACGACCATTGCCAATAAGTTGCGTGAGTATGAAGTTGGCAAGACTGAGTCTTAGCCGATAGCTGTTTTACCTGTGATGGACCTTTCGCGAGCAAGCCCGCTCCCACATTTGATCGAGTCGAACACAAATTAAAGGTGGGAGCGGGCTTGCTCGCGAAGACGGTAGTCCAGTCAGCCTCAAGGTCAGCCGTTGCCACTTACCGGCATAACACCGCCGGTTTTTCGTCTTTGACACAATCCTCCAATCCCTCCTGAACCCCTCAAGTCCTTTGTTTGCCGGGCCCTGCGCCGCCAGAAAAAAGTTGGTCTGCAAATTGCTTATCGCTCAGCAGTACAGCGGTGGACGGCAAACGTCCGGCATGCAGAGGAAAGAGTGTGGACAAGTACCTTTATGTGGCAATGACCGGCGCCAGCCAGAATGCACTGGCGCAGAAGGCTCATGCGAACAACCTGGCGAACATCTCCACCAACGGTTTCCAGAAAGACCTGGAACAGGCGCGTTCGATTCCGGTGTTCGGCGACAGCTTTCCGGCGCGTGCGTTTGCCCTGTCCGAACGTCCGGCCACCGATTTCTCCCCTGGCGCATTGGTGGAAACCGGTCGCGACCTTGATGTCGCGGTGCAAGGCAATGGCTGGATCGCCGTGCAGAACCCTGATGGCGGCGAAAGCTACGTGCGCACCGGCAGCCTGAACGTCGACGCCCTGGGCGTGCTGCGGGCCGGCAACGGTATGCCGGTGATGGGCAATGGCGGGCCGATTGCCGTGCCGCCCGAGCAGCAAATCGAAGTGGGCGAGGACGGCACCATCAGCATTCGTGCGATGGGCGAAGGCCCGCGCGTGATGGCGGAAGTCGACCGCATCAAACTGGTCAACCCGGACTTCAAGAACATGACCAAAGGCCTGGACGGTTCGATTCACACCAAGGACGGCAAGCCTGCGCAAGCCGATGCCAACGTCAAACTGGTGTCCGGTTTCCTTGAGTCGAGCAACGTCAACGCCGTGGAAGAGATGACTTCGGTGCTGGCCCTGGCCAAGCAGTTCGAGCTGCACATCAAGATGATGAACACCGCCAAAGACGATGACCAGGCCATGGCTCGGGTCTTGCAGATCAGCTAATTATCAGAACGTCGCGCCGTAAAACAGGCGCACGAGGAGAATCGAATGCTTCCGGCTCTATGGGTTGCCAAAACAGGTCTGTCCGCCCAGGACACCAACCTGACGACCATTTCCAACAACCTGGCCAACGTGTCGACCACGGGTTTCAAACGTGACCGCGCCGAGTTCCAGGACTTGCTCTACCAGATCAAACGCCAGCCAGGCGCCCAGTCGACCCAGGACAGTGAGCTGCCGTCGGGTCTGCAAGTGGGTACCGGTGTGCGCATCGTCGGCACCCAGAAAAACTTCACCGCCGGCAGCCTGCAAACCACCGAGCAGCCGTTGGACATGGCCATCGACGGTCGCGGTTTCTTCCAGATTCTGCAGCCGGACGGCACGACTTCCTACACCCGTGACGGTACGTTCCACCTGGACTCCAACGGTCAGATCGTGAACGCCAGCGGCTTCGCCCTGGAACCGGCCATCGTCATCCCGAACGATGCCCAGACCTTCACGGTCGGTCGCGACGGCACCGTGTCCATCACCGTTGCCGGCAACCCGGCCTCCCAGGTGATCGGCAACCTGCAAACCGCCGATTTCATCAACCCGGCCGGTCTGCAGGCTGTGGGCAATAACCTGTTCCTGGAAACCGCTGCCAGCGGCGCGCCGCAAGTCGGCACCCCGGGCCTGGCCGGTTTCGGCACCACGCTGCAGAACACTCTGGAAACCTCGAACGTCAGCACCGTTGAAGAGATGGTCAACATGATCACCACTCAGCGCGCTTACGAGATGAACTCCAAGGTGATCTCCACCGCCGACCAGATGCTCTCGTTCGTAACGCAGAATCTGTAATCAAGTCTATGAGGCGGCCATGAGGTCGCCTGCAACACCGTGAGGTAGGGTCATGAATCGCTATGTATCTGTTCTGGCACTGAGTGGGATCGCCGCGCTTTCGGGTTGCGTCGGTCCGACGCCCAAGCCCAATGACCCTTACTACGCCCCGGTGTTACCGCGCACGCCGCTGCCGGCAGCGGCCAATAACGGCTCGATCTACCAGGCCGGTTTCGAACAGAACCTGTACAGCGACCGCAAGGCGTTCCGGGTCGGTGACATCATCACCATCACCTTGAACGAGAAGACCCAGGCCAGCAAAAACGCCAATTCCCAGGTCGGCAAGACCAGCAAGACCAGCATTGGCCTGTCCTCATTGTTCGGTAGTACACCCAACACGAATAACCCGCTCGGCAGCGGTGACCTGAGTCTGGAAGCCGCTTACAGCGGCGACCGCGCGACCAAGGGTGACAGCAAGGCCGGGCAGGGCAACAGCCTCACTGGCTCGATCACGGTGACCGTTGCCGACGTGTTGCCCAACGGCATTATCGCCGTGCGCGGCGAGAAGTGGATGACCCTCAATACCGGTGATGAACTGGTGCGGATTGCAGGGCTGGTTCGCGCCGATGACATCGCGACGGACAACACCGTTTCGTCGACCCGTATCGCCGATGCACGCATCACCTATTCGGGCACCGGTTCGTTTGCCGATGCGAGTCAGCCAGGCTGGTTCGACCGTTTCTTCCTCAGCCCGCTGTTCCCTTTCTAGGTGGCCACGTTGAATTTCAAAAGCCTCATGGTGGCTGCTCTGATGCTGTCCGCGGCCTTCAACGCTCAAGCCGAGCGGCTGAAGGATATCGCCAGTATTTCCGGCGTGCGTTCCAACCAATTGATCGGCTACGGCCTGGTGGTCGGACTTAACGGCACCGGTGACCAGACGACGCAAACCCCGTTCACCCTGCAGACCTTCAACAACATGCTCTCGCAGTTCGGCATCAAGGTGCCGCCGGGTTCGGGCAACGTGCAATTGAAGAACGTCGCGGCGGTGTCGATCAGTGCTGATTTGCCGGCGTTCGCCAAGCCGGGTCAACAGGTCGACATCACTGTATCGTCCATCGGTAACTCCAAGAGCCTGCGCGGCGGCACCTTGCTGCTGACGCCGCTCAAGGGTATCGATGGCAACGTCTATGCGGTCGCTCAGGGCAACCTGGTGGTCGGCGGTTTCGACGCCGAAGGTCGTGACGGCTCGAAGATTACCGTCAACGTTCCGTCGGCCGGTCGTATCCCGGGTGGTGCGTCGGTTGAGCGTTCGGTGCCGAGCGGTTTCAACCAAGGCAACAGCCTGACGCTGAACCTCAACCGTTCGGACTTCACCACGGCCAAGCGCATCGTCGACAAGATCAACGACATGCTCGGCCCTGGCGTTGCCCAGGCCATCGACGGCGGTTCGATTCGCGTCAGTGCGCCGCTTGATCCGAGTCAGCGCGTCGACTATTTGTCGATCATCGAGAACCTTGAAGTCGACCCGGGTCAGGCGGTGGCGAAAGTCATCATCAACTCGCGGACCGGCACCATCGTGATCGGCCAGAACGTCAAGGTTTCCCCGGCCGCCGTGACCCACGGCAGCCTGACCGTGACCATCACCGAAGACCCGATCGTCAGCCAGCCCGGCCCTCTGTCCAATGGGCAGACGGCGGTCGTGCCGCGCTCGCGGGTCAACGCCCAGCAGGAAGCCAAGCCAATGTTCAAGTTCGGCCCGGGCACCACCCTCGACGAAATCGTGCGTGCGGTGAATCAGGTCGGCGCGGCGCCTGGTGACTTGATGGCCATCCTTGAAGCACTGAAACAGGCCGGTGCGCTGCAAGCCGACCTGATCGTGATTTGAGGACGGCGACCATGGATATGCGCAAGGGCGGATTGGGGGTCAGCAGCAACGATTCGGGTTCCTATTCGGACCTCAATCGCTTGAACCAGCTCAAGGTCGGCGACAAGAACAGCGACGGCAACATGCGCAAGGTGGCGCAGGAATTCGAGTCGCTGTTCCTCGGTGAAATGCTCAAGTCCATGCGCTCGGCCACTGAAACGTTGGGCCAGGACAATCCGCTCAACACGCCGGCAGCCAAGCAATACCAGGAAATGTACGACCAGCAGTTGGCCGTTTCCATGTCCCGTGAGGGTGGCGGTATTGGTCTGGCTGACGTGCTGATGCGTCAGATGTCGAAGAACAAGCCGATGGCCCCGGGCGAGGCCGCTGCCGCGTCAGCCGCCAAGCAAGCTGCCGCGAAAGCCGCCGTGGAAACCCCGATAGCCGCCGGTACGGTCGCCACCAACGGGCCGTTGTCGCGCCTCAATGGCGAGCGTCCGTTGTGGGCTTCGCGCTCGGTGAAGTCGGCCAGTGCGGGCGAGGGCACTCATCGCAATGATATGGCGCTGATCAATCAGCGACGTCTGGCGCTGCCGCCGAAACTGGCCGACCGCTTGCTCGCAGGGCTGGTGCCGTCGGCATCGACCCCTGCCGCGACCGCCCCGACGGCGCAGAACAGCATCCAAATGCCGCAGAGCACCAAGACCGGTGCCGGCCCCCTGTACAACGGCGATTGGCTGGCTTCGCAAACGGATGCGACATCCAGCGGGCGCCTGCAGATTTATGGCCGTGCCATGGCTCAGATACCGCTGGCGCCGGCGAAGAAAGCGTTCAGTTCCGCCGACGAATTCGTCAACACCATGCTGCCGATGGCCAAAGAGGCCGCCGAACGCATTGGGGTCGATCCGCGTTACCTGGTGGCGCAGGCCGCCCTGGAAACCGGATGGGGCAAATCGGTCATGCGCGCCCAGGATGGCAGCAGCAGTCACAACCTGTTCGGCATCAAGGCCAGCAGCAGTTGGAAGGGCGAATCGGCGCGGGCAATCACCAGCGAATTCAGGAATGGCGAGATGGTCAAGGAGACGGCGCAGTTCCGTTCCTATGACTCTTACAAGGACAGCTTCCATGACCTTGTGACGCTGCTGCAAACCAACAATCGCTATCAAGATGTCGTGAAGTCGGCCGATAACCCAGAACAGTTTGTGCGCGAGTTGCAAAAGGCCGGTTACGCAACCGACCCGGACTACGCGAGCAAGATTTCGCAGATAGCCAAGCAGATGACGAGTTACCAGAACTACGCTGCGGCGGGCGCTTCCACCACGCCTTTATAGGCACAAGGATTAAGGTCTGAACCATGAGTTTGCTCAATATCGGGATGTCGGGGCTGTCAGCCAGCCAATCGTCGTTGATGACGACGGGTAACAACATCGCCAACGTCGATACCGCGGGTTACTCGCGTCAGCAGACCGTGCAGGGAACCAAAGCCTCGCAGCAGTTCGGCAATGTCTACATCGGTACCGGCACGACCCTGGCCGATGTACGTCGGGTGTACAACAGCTACCTTGACGCCCAACTGCAGACCACCACGTCGCTCAACAGTGATTCGGCCGCGTACCTGGGGCAGGTCACGCCGCTGGACAAACTGCTGTCGGACACCAGCACCGGCCTCAATGGCGCACTGACCAAGTTCTTTGCCTCGGTGCAGAACGTCAACGCCAAGCCGGGTGACGACGCTTCACGCCAGTTGCTGCTCAGCGATGCCCAGGCCTTGAGCAATCGTTTCAATTCAGTGTCCAGCCAGTTGAACGAGCAGAACGCGAACATCAATGGCAACCTGACGAACATGGCCGATCAGGTCAACAAACTGGCCGCCACCGTGGCGCAGTTGAACCAGAAGATTTCCGAGATTTCCAGCTCTGGTGGCATGCCGAACGAGCTGCTCGACGCCCGTAACGAGACCGTACGCCAGCTTTCGACCTTTACCGGCGCGCAGATCGTCGAGCGTGAAGGTAACGTCGATATCTACTTGGGCAGCGGCCAGCCGCTGGTCATGGGCAACACCGTCAACAAACTCGAAGTCGTGCCGGGCAAAGACGACCCGAACCGCTTGTCGCTGCAACTCAATCGTGGTTCGAGCACCATCGATATCACGTCGATCATGACCGGTGGCGAAATCGGCGGTTTGCTGCGCTATCGCAGCACCGTGCTCGACCCGGCCATGAACGAACTGGGTCGCGTCGCTCTGGTCGTCGCCGATCAGATGAACAGCATTCAGGCCCAGGGCATCGACAAGAACGGTGACTTCGGTTCGAACCTGTTCAACAGCATCAACAGTGCCGCGCAGATGGCTCAGCGCAGCATCGCTTCGGGCAATAACAGTGTCGGTTCCGGCAACTTCGCTGTCAGCATCGAAGACACTGGCAAGCTGACCATCAACGATTACAAGGTGACGTTCACCAGTCCTACCGACTACACCGTGCAGCGCCTGCCGGACAACACTGGCATGGGCAGCTTCAGCACGCTGACCACGCCACCGCCGGTGATCGACGGTTTTTCGATGACGCTCGGCGGCACTGCCGCCGCTGGTGATACCTTCAAGATCACCCCGACCCGCAATGCGGCCGCCAACATCAAGACCGAGATGACCGACTCCAAACGTCTGGCCATCGCGGCACCGTTGGGCGCGGCAATTGCAGCGAGCGGCAGTGGCAGCGGCACCCTGACGATCCCGGCCAGCGGCCAACCGACCCTGACCACTAAATTCGATATCTACGACGCGGCGACCACCACCGCGATGCAGAACGGCCTGAAAAATTCCACGCCGACCAAGGTGGTATTTGGTGCGGTGTCCGCCGACGGCACCAGCCAGACCTACCAGTTCCTGGATGCCAAGGGCGGGTTGATCAGCAGCGGCACCATCAAGCCAGGTGAGAGCAACACCCTGAACCTGAACATTCCGCTCAAGGATGCCACGGGGGCGCCGATCCCGCCTGCGCCTGCCACTCAGTACACCGCGACCTTCAGCATGACCTTCGCCGGTGCCCCGAGCAGCGGCGCGGCAATTAACGTCTCGCTCAGTCAGCCGGGCAGCCTGGATAACCGTAACGGCACCACACTGGCCGGCTTGCAGACCGCGCAGACCGTGGACACCGGCTCCGCCAGCAAAGGTATTTCCCTGAACGACGCGTACGGCAAACTGGTCGAAGGCGTTGGCTCCAAGGCCGCCCAAGGCAAGCTCGACAGCGCCGCGACCTCAGCCATTCTGGCGAACGCCAAAGGTGCGCGCGACTCGCTTTCGGGTGTCGACCTCGATGAGGAAACCGGCAACCTGGTCAAGTATCAGCAGTACTACACCGCCTCTTCGCAGATCATCAAGGCTGCGCAGGAAATCTTCAGCACACTGATCAACAGCATTTAAGGAGTCGTAGCCCATGCGCATTTCTACCGCCCAGTTTTACGAGTCCTCGGCTGCCAATTACCAGAAGAACTTCGCCAACGTGGTCAAGAGCAGCGAAGAGGCCAGTAGCCTGGTTCGCGTCAACACGGCCGCCGATGATCCGGTCGGCGCTTCGCGCTTGCTGCAATTGGGGCAGCAGGCTTCGATGCTCGATCAGTTCTCGAACAACATGACAACGATCAAAGCCACGCTTGGCCAGACTGAAGCGGTCATGACCAGCATCGGCAACGTGCTGCAACGCGCCAAGGAACTGGCCCTGGGTGCCGGTAACGCCGGTTATACCGATTCTGACCGTCAGGCCAACGCTTCGGAGCTCAGCCAGATCGAAGAGCAGCTGTTGAGCCTGATGAACTCCAAGGACGAAAACGGCAAATACATTTTCTCCGGTTCCAAGGGCGATACCGTTCCGTTCTCGCGCAATACCGACGGCACCTACAGCTATAACGGTGATCAGGTCACGCTGGACCTGCCGATTGGCGATACCCAGTCGATGGCCACCAACAGCACCGGTTGGGCTGTGTTCCAGCAAGCCATCAACACCAGTCGCACGCAGTCCACCATGACCTCGCCCACGCCGCTCGTCGATGGTGGTCGTGTGGTGCTGTCCAATGGTCAGGTGAATTCGGACGTGACCTATAACGCCAAATTCCGCGGTGGCGAGCCCTACACTGTGAATTTCCTCAGCCCTACGCAATTGGAAATCCGGGATTCGCTGGGTAATGACGTCACGTCCGAGGCTTCTGGCAATGGCGTGTTCAGCTCCACCGGGGGGGCCGCCACACAGACGATCAATTTCCGTGGCGTTGATCTGAAGTTGAACATCAACCTGAAGTCCGGTGACGTTCCGGCGACCGTATTTCCGGCGCCCCCGTCCCCCAATGCCTACAGCTTTACCCTGGCGGCCAAGCCGGACAGCTTCAATGCGTCCCGTGCCCCAGGCAACCTGTCTACCGAAGTCGTCACCAATACGAGCATCACCAACAGTGCCGCCTACCACGCCAGCTTTCCGGAAGGCGAGGCGATTCTCAAGTTCACCAGCCCCACGGCTTTCGACTTGTATGCCGCGCCTCTGACCGCGAACAGCAAGCCGGTTTCCAGCGGCGTTCTGGCGGGCAACGTCGCCACCGCATCGGGTGTCGCCTTCACGCTGAGCGGCGTACCGGCGCCGTCGATGCTTGCCGGTGACCAGTTCTCTGTCTCGGTCAACACTCACCAGACGCAGAACATTCTGGACACCGTCAACCAGCTGAAAACCGCGCTGTCGACGCCGACCAACAACGATCCGCTGGCCATTCAAAAACTCAACGCAGCCATTGGTTCGGGCATCGGCAACCTGACCAGCGGCATTGACCAGTTGACCTCCAGCATCAGTTCCGTGGGTGGTCGCGGTTCGTCGCTGACGACTCAGACCGATATCAACCAGAGCCTGGTGCTGGCCAATACGCAGACCCAGGGGGCGATCCGTGATTCGGACCCGGCCACGGTGATGACCCGCCTGACCTTGCAGCAAACCATGTTGCAGGCCTCACAACTGGCGTTCAGCAAAATCGCTCAGTTGGGGTTGTTCAACAAAGTCTGAGTCAAGGCCTTCGCGCTATGGGCACGAAGGTTCAAAACACCCGAGTGCAAACCGTCATTTTTCAGCGGTTCAGGGCTGCTCCACTCGTTCCAGAGTGAGCGCCCGCCGCTCGCGAGTTCCCCTGTCGTGAAACCAACTCCTCTTGTCAGCATCGCCATTCCCGCCTACAACCCGCTTTACTTTCAGGCAGCGCTGCAAAGCGCTCTGAATCAGACCTATGCATCGCTTGAAGTGATCGTGTGTGACGACAGCGACAGCGACGAAATCCATGCACTGGTCCAGGCCTGCACAGTGCCGCAAACCGTGACATTGCGTTATGTGCGCAATGAACAACGCTTGGGGTTCAAGGGAAATCTGATGGCCTGCGCCGAGCAGGCGACGGGGGAGTACCTCAAACTTCTCTGTGATGACGATCAACTGCTGCCTGAGAGCATTGCCCGTCAGGTGCAGGGTTTCATTGACCATGACGACGTGAATCTGGTGATTGCGTTGCGTCAGTATTGCGACGGCGATTACCTTCTGCTTCCCGAGCGTCTGGAGAACTCCAGCTTTGTCTCGGGAGATACGCTGTTCAAGGGTGAAGACCTGCTGGATGTGCTGGAAAGCACGGCCCTGAACTTTCTCAGCAATTTGAGCGGTGCGCTGATGCGTACTCATCAGGTGCTGGAGTATTTGCCCGCGTTGACCCAGGTCGGCGAAGGGTTTGTCGCCCGTCTCGATTTCGCCTTGTTTGTCTGCCTGTTGCGTCGTGGCAATCTGGCGGTAATGGGCCAGGTGCTCAGCTTCGAACGCTTGCACCCGGCGCGCATGAGCAATCAACTGGAGGTCGAGCAGGCCGTGGCGGTCGAGCTTGGTTGGCTGACCCAAATGCTGGCGGTGCGCAGCGGCGAACCGGCGCCAGCGCCGGGGCATGTGCGCTATATCGATCTGGCCAGTGCCGCCCTCGGTGAACCGTATGACTGGGAGGAAATGGCCCTGAGTCGTTCGCTGGGCTTTACCGCGACCTTGATCCGTTCACGGGTCGGTGAAAACTGTGACAGCTTTGCTGATGTGTATCAGCAATGGCTGGCCTGTCGCACCCTGAACCCCGCCCAGCAGCGCCTGTTGCCCACGCGCCTTGCCTCGTGGGCATGGCAGCCGCGAATTGTGCCGGTGGTGATTGATGCCGACGCTGACGATGCGGCATTGGGCGTCACACTGGAGAGCATCGAACGGCAGGTCTATGCCGCCGAAAGGGTGTTGGTGCTCTCAGGTGAAAATCGCGCCAGTGCCCTTGCCGGTAATGTGATTCGTGTGGCCCTGCAAGGCGACGGGTTTGAGCAACTCAATGGCCTGATGCAGACCGACAGTGCGCACTGGTTCTATCTTCTGCGGGCCGGTGATCGCCTGAATGAACTGGCCTTGCTGCTTCTGGCCGAGCGGATGGTCGAGAGTGCCGACGCGCTGTGTATCTATAGCGATGAAGGTGGCTTGCGCAATGACGTGTCGGTCGAGCCGATCTTCAAGTCCGATTTCAATCTGGACCTGCTGCGCAGTTATCCCTATGTCGGGCGGACACTGGCCATCCAGCGTCAAGGCTTTGTGGCCGCGGGTGGTTTCACCCCGGACTTCGCTGAACTCAGCCCCCATGATCTGGTTTGGCGGCTCGTTGAAAACCATGGCGCGCATGTCATCGAGCATGTCGCCCAAGTACTGGTCGAGTCCTCGTTCGGCCTGTCGCAATGGCTCGCTCTGCCGCAGGTTATCGAGCAAAACTGCCGTGTACTGACGGCGCACCTTGATCGTATCGGTGCGGCACACGAGGTGCGGCCGGGCAACGTGCCGCTCATCAATCGAATTGACTACCAGCATGGCGTTCAGCCGCTGGTGTCCATTGTGGTAGTGGCCCAGGATCAGCTCGGTCGGCTTGAACGTTGTATCGAAAGTGTGCTGGAACACACGGCCTATGCTCACTACGAATTGTTGATCGTCGACAACGCCAGCACCTCGATCGAGGCGCGGGACTGGCTGGCCGCCATGTCGCAAATGGGTGGCGAAAAACTGCGCGTGCTGCATTGCGATTACCCCGATAACCCGGCAGCGGCGCAGAACTTCGCCGTTGCTCAGGCGCGCGGCGAGTATGTGCTGTTGCTCAGCCCGGACAGCCTGATCGTCAATCGTGACTGGCTTGGGGAGCTGCTGAATCACGGCTTGCGTCCGGAGGTGGGCGTCGTCGGTGGGCGAATGGTCAGCCCTCAGGGGCGTATCGAAGGTTCTGCCCTGGTGCTGGGAATGCGCGGCCCTGTCGGCGTGCCTTGGCGCGGTGAGGTGATGACCACTCCAGGGTATATGCAGCGCCAGCAGGCGGTGCAGAATTTGAGTGCTGTGAGAACCGAGTGCCTGCTGGTCCGCAAGCAAGTGTTCGATGAGCTTCGGGGGTTTGACGAGCAGGCCTTTTCCCAAAGACTCGGCGGCCCTGACTTCTGTCTACGTGTCAGGCAGAAGGGGTATCTGGTGGTCTGGACGCCGTATGCCGAGTCGGTCCACGTGGCTGCCGAGGCGGAGAGCGGGCCGGTGGTGTCAGAGCTGCTGGCTGAGCAGAAGCGGTTTTATCAGCGCTGGCTGCCGATCATCGCTAGAGATCCGGCGTACAACGTCAACCTGAGCCTCAACACCAATAACTTCAGCCTTGAACCGGGTTTCAAGAGCGACTGGAATCCGTTCGCCCGTCACATGCTGCCACGGGTGCTGGCGATTCCGATCAATGAGACTGCAGTGGGTCATTACCGCGTCACCCAACCGTTTCTCGAGCTGGAAGCCGCGGGTCAAGTGCTCGGTAATCTATCATTCCATACGCCTTCGGACATTGAGCTGGAACGCCAGTCACCCGACGTCATCATTCTGCAAGGGCGCTACAGTGAGGGCGCAGTGAATGAAGTGGAGCGGGTCAGGAACAGCTCCAAGGCTTTCCGGATCTTCGAGCTCGATGACTATGTCATCGATGTGCCCAAGAAAAATGCTCACGTGCGCAAGGCCATTGTCGGTGTTGAACAGATTGTGCGGCGCGCAATAGGGTTGTGTGATCGGGTGGTGGTGTCGACCCAGCCGCTGGCTGACACCCTCCAAGGCATGCATGACGATATTCGCGTGGTGCCGAACATGCTCGCTCCGCATCTGTGGACCGGTCTGAGCAGCCAGCGACGTACGTCGCGCAAACCGAGGGTAGGTTGGGGTGGGGGGACCAGTCACGATGGCGATCTGGCGATCATTGCCGATGTCGTTCGCCTGCTGGCGGATGAAGTGGAGTGGGTGTTTTTCGGCATGTGCCCACCGGCACTCAAGCCTTTCGTGCATGAATTCCATCCCGCCGTTGGCCTGCAGGCTTACCCAGGCAAACTGGCGAGCCTGAACCTTGACCTGGCTTTGGCGCCGTTGGAATTTCACATCTTCAACGACTGCAAGAGCAACTTGCGCCTGCTGGAATATGGCGCGTGCGGTTATCCGGTGATCTGTACGGACACAGAGGCTTATCGCGGTTACCTGCCGTGTACCAAGGTGGTGAGCAACAGTACCGAGGAATGGCTTGAGGCAATCCGTATGCACCTGGCTGACCCGGACGCGAGTTACCGCATGGGTGACGCGCTGCGCGAGGAAGTGCTGCGTGATTACATGCTGCGGGGCAATAACCTGAATTACTGGGCCGAGGCTTGGTTGCCGAACTGATCCACGGGGTCTATTGCGATCGGGTACATATCCGTTACCGCTAAAACGGATATACACCCAAGCTCAGACCCCGCCCCTCACAGAGAAAGAGCTGGCGCGTTTCCTGCAAGTCCCCCCGATATCGCCATAAAACGAGCACTTCCGGTGAATCCAGAAGCGCCCTGAGCGGCATTGAAGGTTTTATCCAGAAGGCCTGCAAAAGCTTGATACAGCTTGGCTGAGCCCTGTGACGAACAAGAGGGGAGACGATGAAGGCAGTTATTTTGGCGGGCGGCCTGGGCACGCGCATCAGTGAGGAGTCGCACCTCAAACCCAAGCCGATGATTGAAATCGGCGGCAAGCCAATTCTCTGGCACATCATGAAGCAGTACTCCGCTCACGGGATTCATGACTTCGTGATTTGCCTGGGCTACAAGGGCTATGCAATCAAGGACTTCTTCGCCAACTACTTCCTGCACACCTCTGACGTCACCTTCGACATGTGCAACAACCGCATGGACGTTCACCAGAACTACAGCGAGCCGTGGCGCGTCACGCTCATCGATACCGGTGAAGAAACCATGACCGGTGGCCGTTTACGTCGTGCCAGCCGCTATCTGGAAAACGAAGAAGCGTTTTGCTTCACCTACGGCGACGGGGTGTCCGATTTGAACATCGGTGCTCTGGTGGATTTTCACCTGTCCCACGGCAAACTCGCGACCGTCACCGCTGTGCAGCCTCCTGGCCGTTACGGCGCCCTGGAGCGCGACGGTGACAGCGTTAAAGGTTTCATTGAAAAGCCGCGCGGTGACGGCGGCTGGATCAATGGCGGTTTTTTTGTGCTGTCGCCAAAAGTGCTGCCGTACATCGCCGACGACCAAACATCCTGGGAGGCCGAGCCGTTGGCCGCGCTTGCCGACGAACAGCAGCTGCAAGCGTTTCAGCACGACGGCTTCTGGCATCCGATGGACACCCTGCGCGACAAAAACCACCTTGAGCAGCTGTGGCTGAGCGGGGAGGCCCCATGGAAGCAATGGGGCTGAGCCCGGAATTCTGGCGCGGCAAGCGGGTTCTATTGACCGGGCACACCGGATTCAAAGGCAGTTGGCTGACGTTGTGGCTGCAAAGCCTCGGCGCGAAAGTCACTGGGTTTTCCCTTGATCCGTCCACCGAACCGAGCCTGTTCGAACTGGCGCGTGTCCACGAAGGCATCAACGATCAGCGCGGTGACCTGCGTGACCTGGGCGCCTTGCTCGAATTGATCACCGACTCCCAACCGGAAATCGTCCTGCATCTGGCGGCGCAACCGCTGGTGCGCGAGGGTTATCGCGATCCGCTGGGGACTTACTCCAGCAACGTCATGGGCACCTTGAACCTGCTTGAAGCTATCCGTCAGGTCGGTGGCGTGCGCGCCTGCGTGCTGGTGACCACCGACAAGGTCTACGCCAATCAGGAATGGCTGTGGCCATACCGTGAAAACGAAGCCCTGGGCGGCCACGATCCTTACAGCAGCAGCAAGGCGTGTTGCGAGTTGCTGGCGCAGTCTTATGCAGCGTCGTTCTTCCCGGCCGGGAAATATGCCGAACACGGTCTGGCCCTGGCCACGGCCCGAGCCGGCAACGTGTTGGGCGGCGGCGATTTTGCCCCGGAGCGTTTGATTCCCGATGTCCTGAAAGCCTGGTCGGCCGACGAACCGGTGACCCTGCGCTACCCGCAAGCGGTCCGCCCGTGGCAACACGCGCTGGAGCCGCTGGCCGGTTACCTGCAGCTGGCCGCCGGTCTTTACGAGCGAGGTCCCGAGTTTGCCGATGCGTGGAACTTCGGTCCGAGCGAAGCGGACATGTGCAGCGTCGGCGAAGTCGTCGAACTGCTCGCCAACCGCTGGCCACAAGCGCGCGGATTGCGCATAGAACCGAGTGATCTGCATGAAGCAGGCCTGTTGCGCCTGGACAGCAGCCGCGCCCGTCAACTGTTGGGCTGGCAACCGCGCTGGTCGTTGCAGCAATGCCTGACCCAGACCCTCGATTGGCACCTGGCGTGGCAAAACGGCGATGACATGCGCGCCATCACGTTGAGCCAGTTGAACCTGTACCGAGGCGCGCTGTGAGCGAGTTTCTGTTGAAGCCTTTGCCGCTGGCCGGACTGTTCAGCGTGCAGCACAAACGCTTCGAAGATGAGCGTGGGCACTTCGCCCGGCTGTTCTGCGAGGGCAGCCTGAGTGCCTTCGGCCAAGCGTTTCATATTCGCCAGATCAACCATTCCTGCACCCGTGTGCGCGGGAGTGTGCGTGGCTTGCATTACCAGAATGCCAACGCGGCGGAAGCCAAACTGATCAGCTGCCTGCGCGGTGAAGTCTGGGACGTGGCGGTGGACCTGCGGCCCGACTCCGCAACGTTCCTGCATTGGCACGCCGAACACCTGCGCGCCGGCGACGGTCGCAGCCTGCTCATTCCTGCCGGATTTGCCCACGGCTTCCAGACCCTGACCGACGACGCCGAATTGCTTTATCTGCACAGCGCCGACTATGCGCCGGAGCACGAAGGTGGTTTATCGGTGAACGATCCACGGCTGGCGATAGCCTGGCCGTTGCCTGTCAAAAATCTGTCAGCCAGGGACGCCAGCCATCCCTTGCTCGATGAACGCTTCGCTGGAGTGCGTCTATGAACTGTCGTGGTTGCGGAACTTCTTTGGCCTTGCCGCTGATCGACCTTGGCACATCGCCGCCGTCGAACGCCTACGTTCGTGCCGATCAGCTGGAACAGGCCGAACAATGGGTGCCGCTGAAGGTCGCGGTGTGTCAGCAGTGCTGGTTGGTGCAAACCGAAGATTACACCCGTGCCGACAGTCTGTTCGACGCTGAGTATGCTTATTTCAGTTCGTTTTCCAGCACCTGGCTCGCGCATGCCGATCGTTACGTTGCCGAGATGGTCGAGCGCTTCGGCCTGACCGCCGACAGCCGTGTGGTGGAAATCGCTGCCAACGACGGTTACCTGTTGCAGTACGTCGCCGGTCGCGGCATCCCTTGCCTGGGCGTTGAACCGACCCGCAGCACCGCGCAAGCGGCGCGCGAAAAGGGCCTGGAAATCCGCGAGTTGTTCTTCGGCCGTCACACCGCTGCGCAATTGGTCGGCGAAGGCTGGTCTGCGGACCTGATGGCTGCCAACAACGTGTTGGCCCACGTGCCGGACATCAATGATTTCCTCGGTGGTTTCGCCACCTTGCTCAAGCCGACCGGCGTGGTGACCTTCGAGTTTCCGCAACTGCTGACGCTGATGGCCGGCCAACAGTTCGACACGCTGTATCACGAGCATTATTCCTATTTGTCGCTGACGGCTGTGCAGACGTTGTGCATGCGCAACGGCCTGGAAGTGTTCGACGTCAGTCAGCTGTCGACCCACGGCGGTTCGCTGCGGGTCTTCGTCCAGCGCGCTGATGGCGTTCGTCGGGACGTGCAACCTGCGGTTGCTCAGCAACTGCACGCCGAACTCGTTGCCGGGGTGAAAACGCCCGAGTACTACGCGACCCTCGCACCGGCCGCCGAACATATAAAACATGAACTGCTGCGCTTTCTGCTTAAGGCCAAGACTGACGGCAAACGAGTGGTCGGTTACGGCGCCGCCGCCAAGGGCAACACGTTGCTCAACTACGCCGGGGTCAAGCCGGACCTGCTGGCCTGGGTCGCCGACGCCAACCCGCACAAACAGGGCAAGTACCTGCCGGGCAGTCGCATTCCGATTGTTTCGCCAGCCCAGATCGAGCTCGAAAAGCCGGATTTCGTACTGGTGTTGCCGTGGAACCTGCTGCACGAAGTCAGTCAGCAACTGGATCAGGTGCGTCAGTGGGATGGCCGCTTCGTGATCGCCGTGCCTGAGTTGACCATCCTGTGAAAGTGCTGGTGACCGGTGCCACCGGGTTCGTAGGCCGCCATTTGGTCACGGCGTTGCTTGCCCGTGGCTGCGAAGTTCGCGCGGTGGCGCGCAATGCCGAGACCGCCGCGAGCTTGCCGTGGATCAATGCCGTGGAGTTCATCACGGCGGATATTCACGGCGAAGACCTGAACATCACCGCAATGAGCGATGGCGTCGACGCCCTGGCGCATCTGGCCTGGCCGGGCTTGCCGAACTATCAGGCGCTGTTTCACTTCGAGCACAACCTGATGGCCGATTACCGGTTCATCAAGGGCGCGGTCGAAGCGGGCGTATCGCAAGTGCTGGTCACCGGGACCTGTTTCGAATACGGAATGCAAAGCGGCCCGCTCAGCGAGCAGGCCGCGCCGCAGCCCGGCAACCCTTATGGGTTGGCAAAAAATACCCTGCGTCTGTTCCTCGAAAACCTGCAGAGGGTTCAGCCGTTCACTCTGCAATGGGCGCGGTTGTTTTACCTGCACGGCGAGGGGCAAAACCCCAACAGTTTGCTCGCAGCGCTGGATCGGGCGATCGATGCCGGCGACGAGCGCTTCAACATGTCGGCCGGCGAACAATTGCGCGATTACCTGGCGATCGAGACGGCTGCCGGCTACCTCGCGGCGATCTTGCAACAGCGTGACTTCGACGGCGTGATCAATTGCGCCAGCGGCCAGCCGGTTTCGGTGCGGGCGCTGGTCGAGCAGCGAGTGCGAGAACGCGGTGCGTCGATCGATTTGAACCTGGGTCATTACCCATACGCGACCCATGAGCCGATGGCGTTCTGGGGCGTGGCGGACCGTTTGCAACAGCTACTGGGAGCAGAGCATGAGGCATGAGTTGTATCGGGTCGCCGACCTGCCGGTGTTGCAGAACCGCACCTTTGCCGACCCGGCGTCGGCCAGGGCCTCGGCGTGCGCCGACATGGTACTGGTGCAAGATGAAAAGAGCGGGCTGATCTTCAACCAGGCCTTCGACGCCGACAAGCTCAGCTACGACGCCGACTACCAGAACGAGCAGGCGCATTCGGGCCAGTTCCAGAAGCACCTGAACGATGTCGAAGGCATCATTGCCCGCCACTTCACGGGTCAGGAACTGATCGAAGTCGGTTGCGGCAAAGGCTACTTTCTCGAACTGCTCAAAGGCCTGGGCTACGCCATCACCGGCATTGACCCGGCCTACGAAGGCAACAATGCCGACGTGATCAAGGCACCGTTCACCCGTGGCCTCGGCCTGGCGGCTGACGCCATTGTGCTGCGCCATGTGTTGGAACACATTCAGGACCCGGTGAGTTTTCTGGTCGAGATGGCCAACGCCAATCAGGGCGGGCAGATCTACATTGAAGTGCCGTGCTTCGACTGGATCCTCGAACACCGCGCCTGGTTCGACCTGTTCTACGAGCACGTCAATTATTTCCGCCTCGATGACCTGCGCCGGATGTTCGGCACCGTGCATGAGGCCGGTCACCTGTTCGGAGGCCAGTACCTGTACATCGTCGCCGACCTTGCGACCTTGCGCCTGACCCCGGAACAACCGGTGCCACGCCTGGACCTGCCAAGTGGTTTTACCAGCAGCCTTGAGCGCGCGGCGCAAATCATCCAGACAAACCCGGAGCAGGGTTCGGCGATCTGGGGCGCGTCGTCCAAAGGCGTGATCTATTCGCTGTTCCTGCAACGGGCCGGTGTGGCGGTGGATCGCGTGGTGGATATTAACCCGGCCAAACAGGGTCGGTATCTGCCCCTGAGCGGCGCGCGCGTGTCCTCGCCCCAAGAGGCGATGGACGCTTTGCCCGAAGGCGCCAACCTGTTTGTGATGAACTCCAACTACCTCGAAGAAATCAAGCGGATGACCGGTGGACGCTACGTCTATCACGCCGTAGACAGCGCTTCGTTCCAGTGACTATTGAGACTTATAAAATGACAGACGACACCATCAATAAAGCTTTCGAAGCCGAGTGCCAGGCAGAAATCGCACGTCAGGGCGATGACCGGAAGCTGACCGGTCTGGCCCGGGATTTTTTCAACGAATCGGCCAGACACAAGTACAGCTACCACTTCTCGTGGATGGGCCGCCCGATCATCCAGTTGCCGCAAGACATGATGGCGATGCAAGAGATCATCTGGCAGGTCAAGCCGGACCTGGTGATCGAATGCGGCATCGCCCATGGCGGCTCGATCATCTACTACGCGTCCCTGCTGGAGCTGCAAGGCCACGGCGAAGTACTGGGCATTGACCTCGACATTCGTGCGCATAACCGCGAAGCCATCGAAAGCCACCCGATGAGCAAGCGCATCTCGATGATCGAGGGTTCGAGTATCGACCCTGCTATCGCCGCACAAGTGCACGCCGCGGCCGAAGGCAAGAAAGTCATTCTGGTGCTGGATTCCAACCACACCCACGATCACGTGCTGGAAGAACTGCGTCTGTACGCTCCACTGGTTTCGGTCGGTAGCTACTGCGTCGTCATGGACACCGTGGTCGAAGACATGCCGGAAGATGCGTTCCCGGATCGTCCGTGGGGCAAGGGTGACAACCCGAAAACCGCGGTCTGGGCCTACCTGGAAGAAAACCGTGATTTCGAGATTGACCGGGCGATGGACAACAAGCTGCTGATCTCGGTCGCGCCAGACGGCTATCTGCGCCGAGTACGTTAAGCGACACCTTTATTCAAGTGTTCATCAGGCAAACGGTCTGTGGTGGGGAAGGATATGCAAGGCATTTACGGTTCTGAAAACACGCTGCCCCTGAGTGAGCTGTTCACTCTGGTGCTGATTTCACACAATCGCCCGGCGTTCTTGCGCAGGGCATTGCAGTTCTACAGCACGTTGCCTTGCAAGATTCTGGTCCTCGATTCATCGACCGTTGCGCTGGAGGGCGCGGCGGTGGTCGCGGACACCATCGACTATCGGCATTTGCCGCAGTTTGGCTACTGGGGTATCCAGACCAAACTGGTGTATGGCGTAGAGCAGGTCACCACGCCGTACATGGTCTTCGCTTCCGATGATGATTTTCTGTTGCACGGTGCCCTCACCGAGTCGGTGAACTTCCTCGAAGCTAATCCGGACTACGGTCTGTGTCATGGCTATTGCCTGATGTACCTGACCCACTCCAACTACGTGCAGTACTACCGGCGTGACAAGAAAGTGCACGAGGACTACAACGCCGAGCGCGGTCAGGATCGTGTACTCGATTACATGAGCCAGTACATTCCGCCGTTCTATGCGGTGCACCGTACTTCGTTGTTGCGTGACTGGTATGAAGCGCTGCCTGAAGGCACGATCTTCGAGTGGCAGGAAATCGGGCATGTCTACTACATGCTGGCCCGGGCCAAGGCGCGGATTCTTCCGATGCCTTACGTGGTGCGTGAGATCAACTACGGCCGCTCGGATCACAACACCGAAATCATGACGACCTTGAGCTTCAAGGACGCCCGCTCTGTCGCCGACCGCGAGCGCTTTGCCGGGTTTCTGGCGTCGCTGCCGACTGGCATCAGCGGTCTGGACGAAAAGCAGACCGCCGAGGTTGCCCTGCAAAGCTTCGCCGCCCTGGCCGAGAGCCTGACAATCCGTAACGCGTTGACCATCGAGCCGATTTTCGAGTCCTACTGGACAGATCCGACGGTGGGGCCGAAGCGGGTCTTTGGCGCAAAGCAATACGTCGAAATGCCGTTCTACAACAGCGCTTTCTTCGAACAACTCACGCAGTTTGAATTTTTGCTGCATGCGATGCCGGCCGGGCGCCTGCAACTCGAAGAAATGGAAGGCGCATTGCTCAAACAAGAGGCCTTGCAGCGCACCTACTCCAATGACAGTTCGGCGACGATCCAGAACCGTCTACTTGAAGCTGTTCGGCTGGGTGCCTTCAACCGTCGGGTGCTGCAAAAGCTTGGGCAGCAGCTCCAGCAAATGGATGAGCCTGCTGATGCCCAGGTGCTGGCCGACTGGGTTCAGCGTCTGGACAGCGTGCCGATCTTCGACAGTCGCCAGTTACTCGATACGATGCCATCGGGACGTCTGCACAACTGGCTGCAAGCCCGGCAACCGAACGACACCGCGGTGAGAAAAATCAACCAGCACCTGGCGGCCAACGAAGGGGGGCCTCAGTTCGGCATTTTGCTGCTGGATATGGACGCAGACATGGACAAACTCCAAGTCACCCTGGATAGCCTTATGGAGAGTGCGTTCCGGGCGTTCAAAGTGGTGGTCTTCACCACGGGCGACTTGCCGGCGGTCACCACGGCACAAAACACGCTGCATTTCGTCAAGGTCACGGCGACCAATTACGTAGACAAGCTGAACCAGATCGCTCGCCAGTCAACGTCGGACTGGTTGCTGCTGGCCGAGGCGGGCGACGAGTTCACCGCTGCCGGTTTCCTGCGTGCCAGCCTCGAGTTGCAGAACGCCGAGGGTTGCCGCGCGGTGGCGATGGACGAAATTCATCGCCAGACCAATGGCGCGCTGGTCGATGTGTTCCGGCCAGCCTTCAACCTCGACCTGTTGCAGAGCCTGCCGTCACTCATCGCACGGCACTGGCTGATTCGCCGCGAAGCGCTGGTGGAGGTCGGCGGTTTTGCCCGCGAGTTCACCTCGGCGCTTGAGTTCGACCTGCTGCTGCGCTTGATCGAAACCGGTGGCCTGGCCGGCCTTGCTCATTTGGCCGAGCCGTTGCTGATCACCGCAGCCCCGGAGCCGGCAGCCAACGAACACGAGCGTCAGACGTTAGTCCGTCATCTGGCGACCCGCGGTTACCAAGCCCAGGTCAGCGCCGAAGCATCGGCTGGTTTACGTATCGAATACCGCCATGCCGGGCGTCCGAAGGTATCGATCATCATCCACAGCCAGGACAACCTGGAGCATCTGCAGCGCTGCCTGGTCAGTGTCTTGCAGCGCACGCGCTATCAAAACAACGAAGTTGTCATTGCCGATAACCACAGCCAGTCCGCCGAGCTTCACACCTGGCTAGACAGCCTGGAACGAAACGGGCGGGGCCGGATTCGTCTGGTCAAGGCTGCCCAGCGACTGAGCACGTCGGCCCTGATCAACCTCGCAGCCGGCGAGGCGCAGGGTGAATACCTGGTGCTGCTGGCGGCGGACGCCGAAGTGGTCAACGCGAACTGGATCGAAGCGTTACTCAATCAGGCCCAGCGTCCCGAAGTCGGCGTGGTTGGTGCCAAGCTGGTGGACCGCGAGGGTAGCGTGACCAGTGCCGGGCTGATTCTGGGGCTCAACGGCGGGATTGCTTCACCCTTCATCGGTGAGAAAAAGGACGCGTCGGGCTACATGCGCAGACTGCTCGTCGAGCAAAATTACGCGGCCGTCTGCGGTGCATGCCTGATGATTCGCAAGGAAGTATTCGACGCACTCGGTGGTCTGGATCGTGAGCATTTCGATGAGGTGTACGCCGATGTCGATCTCTGCCTGAAAGTCGCCGACGCCGGGTTGCTCACGGTGTGGACGCCGCAAGTGCAAATAGCCCACCCGGGCACCTTGCCGGACGATCCCCAGGCAGTGGCGGCCCTGCGCGACAAGTGGCAGGCGCGCTTTGTGCACGACGAGGCTTACAACAACAACCTGGCCTTGACCGGCAAGGGCTTTGCCCTGGGTGAAGCAGCCCCGGTGAACTGGGCGCAGTTGCTCGCATAAGCCTGACTGACAGGTAAAAGGACTCAAGGCATGTTCAACGGTAAATCGATTTTCATCTCTGGCGGCACCGGCTCGTTCGGGCGCAATTTCATCCGCCGGTTGCTGGAGCAATATCAGCCCAAGCGTGTGGTGGTGTTCTCCCGCGATGAGCTCAAGCAGTACGAGATGCAACAGACCTTCAACGCGCCGTGCATGCGTTACTTCCTCGGCGATGTGCGTGATGCCGAGCGTTTGCGTCAGGCCATGCGCGGTATCGATTACGTGGTGCATGCCGCGGCACTGAAACAAGTGCCGGCGGCAGAATACAACCCCACCGAATGCATTCGTACCAACGTCAACGGTGCGGAAAACATCATTGCCGCAGCCATCGATAACGGCGTGAAAAAAGTCGTCGCGCTGTCCACCGACAAGGCGGCCAGCCCGATCAATCTGTACGGCGCGACCAAGCTGTTGTCGGACAAATTGTTCGTCGCCGCGAACAACATTGCCGGTGACCAGAACACCCGTTTTTCGGTGGTTCGTTACGGCAACGTCGCCGGCTCGCGGGGGTCGGTGGTGCCGTTTTTCAGCAAGCTGATTGCCGAGGGCGCCACGGAGCTGCCGATCACCGATGAGCGCATGACGCGTTTCTGGATCACCCTCGATCACGGCGTGCAGTTTGTGCTCGACAGCTTCGCCCGCATGCACGGTGGTGAAGTGTTTGTGCCGAAGATCCCGTCGATTCGTATCGTCGATCTGGCGTTGGGCATGGCTGAACATTTGCCGCACAGGAACGTCGGTATTCGTCCGGGAGAAAAACTCCATGAGCTGATGGTCCCGCTGGACGACGCGCGCATGACCCTGGAGTTCGGTGATCACTACACGATTCAACCGTCGATTCGTTTCACCAGCGTCGACGTGGATTTTGCTGTCGACAAACTGGGCGAGCAGGGCACGCCTGTGAGCGAGGATTTTGAGTACCGCTCCGACACCAACCCGCACTTCCTGTCGGTCGGCCAGATCGCAGATCTGCACGCGGAGCTGTCGGCATGATTCCCTACGGTCGGCAAAGCCTCGATCAGGCAGACATCGATGCGGTGGTCGCCGTGTTGCAGTCCGACTGGCTGACACAAGGGCCGACCATTGAACGCTTCGAACAGGCCATGGCCGAGCGTTGTCAGGCTGATTTCGCGGTGGCGGTGTGCAATGCCACCGCCGCGTTGCACATTGCCTGTCTCGCTGCCGGGCTCGGCCCGGGAGACCGGTTGTGGACCACGCCGAACACCTTTTTGGCTTCGGCCAATTGTGGTCGCTATTGCGGCGCCGAAGTGGACTTCGTCGACATCGATCCGCTGACCTGGAATCTCGACGCCTATACGCTGGCGGCGAAGCTTGAAGCTGCCGAGCGTGACGGCACGTTGCCGAAGGTCCTGGTGGCCGTGGCGTTTTCCGGTCAGAGCTGCGACATGCGCATGATCGCCGAGTTGGCCGAACGCTATGGCTTTACAGTGATCGAGGACGCGTCCCACGCGGTCGGCGCATCCTATGCCGGGCGTCCGGTGGGCTGCGGCGAATTTGCGGCGATGACGGTGTTCAGTTTTCACCCGGTGAAGATCATCACCAGTGCCGAGGGCGGCATGGTCCTGACCAATCGCCCGGAATTGGCCGGGCGCCTGCAACGCTTGCGCAGCCACGGCATGACCCGCGATCCGCAGCAGATGACTGAACCCAGTCACGGTCCCTGGTACTACCAGCAAGTGGAATTGGGCTTCAACTACCGGATCACCGATCTGCAAGCGGCGCTCGGTTTGTCACAACTGAATAAGCTCGATGGCTTCATCGAGCGTCGTCGTGAACTGGCGGCGCGGTATGACCGATTGCTGGCGTACCTGCCGCTGACCTTGCCCAGTGCGCAGCCCGAAGCCGAGTCGGCGTGGCATCTGTACGTGGTGCGGTTGCAACCTGATCGGATCAACCTCAGCCATCGGCAGGTGTTCGAAGGGTTGCGGGCAGCCGGGATCGGAGTGAACCTGCACTATATTCCGCTGCATTTGCAGCCGTACTATCGCGAGCTGGGATTTGCCGAAGGTGACTTCCCGCAGGCCGAGCGTTATTACGCCGAGGCCATCAGCCTGCCGATGTTTCCTTTGCTGAGCGATGAACAACAGGACTTCGTGGTCGAGCAACTGCGTCGGCTGGTTCTTGAGGAGTAGTGACACTTGAGCTGCGTTGCAATCATTCCGGCCCGCGGTGGCAGCAAGCGAATCCCGCGCAAGAACCTTAAACCGTTCGACGGTGTACCGATGATCGTCCGTTCGATCCGTACGGCGCTCGATTGCGGGTTGTTCGATCAAGTCGTCGTCAGTACGGATGACCAAGAAATTGCCGACGTCGCCCGGGCTCATGGCGCGCAGGTGCCGTTCGTGCGGCCGGTCGAACTGGCTGATGATTTCACCGGGACAGCGGCGGTGATCGTGCATGCCCTGAGCCAATTACCGATCTTCGACTACGTCTGTTGCATCTACGCCACCGCGCCGCTGTTGCAGGCGAAGTATCTGCGTCAGGGGCATGAATTACTGGTGCAGCATCCGCATAAGTCGTTCGCTTTTTCCGTGACCGGTTTCGGCTTCCCGGTGCAACGTGCCTTGACCCTCGACGAGCAGGGTGCCTTGACCTCGCTCTACCCGGAATTTCGCAATACCCGTTCCCAGGATTTACCTGAAGCCTATCAGGATGCCGGCCAGTTCTATTGGGGGCGCACAGAGGCCTGGTTGCGCGGTGATGTGCTGTTTTCTCCGGCGAGCCTTCCGGTGATTCTGCCGCGGCATCTGGTGCAGGACATCGACACCCTTGAAGACTGGAAGCGTGCCGAATACCTCTATGCCGCATTGAAAGCTGGCGGAGAGCTGCAATGAGAGTGCTGATCCGCGCCGATGCGTCGCCGACCATTGGCAGCGGCCACATCGCTCGCTGTTTGACCCTGGCCAGAGTCTTGCGCAAGCAAGGCGCGCAGGTGGCCTTCGCTTGCCGCCTGTTGCCGGGCCATCGACTGGATGCACTGCAAGCCGAGGGCTTTGAAGTCTTCGCCCTGGCGGCTCGTTACCCTGATGAAGATCCGCAGCAGGCAATCGAATCCTTGCTGCCTTGGCAGGCGGACATCGCCGCGCTTGGGCACGCGCTGAGCAATCATCCGGCCTTCGATTGGGTCATCGTCGACCACTACGGCCTCGACCATCATTGGCAGACCGCGGCCCGCCGCTGGGCGCCAAGGATTGCGGCTGTGGACGACCTCGCCACGCGCACCTACAGCGTTGATTTGCTGCTCAACCAGAACTTATCGGGTACGCCACAAGCCTATGCTTCGCTGCTAGCACCTGGCTGCCAGACTTTACTCGGTCCACGTTTTGCCCTGCTGCGCGATGAGTTCTGTTGCCCGGCTATCGAAATCAAACCCAAGGCCAAAAGGGTGCTGGTGAATTTCGGTGGCTTCGATGCGGCGATGCAAACCCACCACGCGATGCTGGCAATGGCGGAGTTGCATGAGCTCGAAGTCGATTTCGTCGCCGGTGCCGACAACCCTGCCTGGGCACAGATGCAGGCCTTGGCGCAGAGTCGACCGAACTGGCGCTTGCACAGTTTTGTCTGCGACTTTTACCGACTGATGACCGAGGCCGACCTGTTTGTCGGTGCCGGCGGTGGCACCAGTTGGGAGCGGGCGGCCATGGGGCTGCCGACGATCTGCATCGCGGTCTCGAATAATCAGCAGGCCAACGGCGAAAGCATGGCGACCTCAGGTTCCCATGTGTATCTGGGCCCCCGCGAGCACGTCAGTGTCGAGCAGTTGCGTCAGGCCATTGCTTTTCTCGCGGGCAATCAGGGGTTACGCCAAAGTCTGGCCGAACACTCGCGTCAGTTGGTCGATGGGCGGGGTGCGCAGCGGGTTGCGGCAGCGCTCGCCGGTGCGGTACTGCAGGTTCGCAAGGCGTCTCTGGACGATGCGCAGCTGCTGTTCGAGGGGCGCAATGCCGAGTCGGTGCGGCGCTGGTCGCTGGACACGCAGGTCATCGATTGGCAACGGCATCAAGACTGGCTGGCCGCGAGCTTGAGTAACCCGGGGCGATTACTGTTGATCGCCGAGGCGGATGATGGCCCGGTCGGGGTACTGCGTTATGACCTGGACGGACTTGAAGCCGAAGTCTCGATTTATCTGCTTGAAGAACGCCTCGGTCTGGGGTGGGGCAGGGCGCTGTTGGCGCGGGGCGAAGACTTCGCGACCAACCACTGGCCGCAACTGCAGGCCATCACCGCTCAAGTGTTGCCGGCGAATCAGCCGTCGCTGAAGCTGTTTCGCGAAGCAGGATTTACCCAGCGTGCTTGCGCGTTCACGCGCATATTGAAGGATCACCGCAATGACTAGCTTCAAGATTGGCAATCGTTCCATCGGTGCCGATGCGCCGCCGTTCATCATCGCCGAGATGAGTGGCAACCATAACCAGTCCCTTGATGTGGCGCTGCAGATCGTCGAAGCCGCGGCCAAGGCCGGTGCCCATGCCTTGAAGCTGCAGACCTACACCGCCGAGACCATGACCCTGGACCTGTCCGAAGGTGAGTTCTTCATCAAGGACCCTAACAGTCTCTGGGCCGGTTCTTCGCTGTACGCGTTATACGAGAAGGCCCATACACCGTGGGAATGGCACGCGCCGATTTTCGCCCGGGCCAAAGAACTGGGCATGCTCGCGTTCTCCACACCGTTCGATGACACCGCGGTGGACTTCCTCGAAAGCCTCGACGTACCGGCCTACAAGATCGCCAGCTTTGAAAATACCGACCTGCCATTGATTCGTCGGGTCGCTGCGACCGGCAAGCCATTGATCATTTCTACCGGCATGGCCAGCATCGCTGAACTCGATGAAACCGTACGTGCCGCCCGCGAGGCCGGTTGCAAGGATCTGGTGTTGCTCAAGTGCACCAGTACTTACCCCGCGACGCCTGCCAACAGCAACGTGCGGACGATTCCTCACTTGCGTGAATTGTTTGGCTGCGAAGTTGGTCTGTCCGATCACTCCATGGGTGTTGGAGTGTCTGTGGCCGCGGTGGCGCTGGGGGCGACGGTGGTGGAAAAACATTTCACCCTCGACCGTTCCGCCGGTGGTGTGGATGCCAGTTTTTCGCTGGAACCGGCGGAGCTCGCCTGCCTGGTGATAGAAACCGAACGCGCGTGGCAGGCCATGGGCCATGTGCATTACGGTGTGACGGACGCCGAGCGCAAGTCGCTGGTGTACCGCCGCTCGCTCTACGTGACTCAGGACATGGCTGCCGGCGAACCCTTTACTGTAGCTAATCTGCGAGCCATTCGTCCGGGGCTGGGGTTGGCTCCCAAACACACGGAAACGCTTCTGGGCCGCCGTGCCCGTCTGGCCATCCCACGCGGAACGCCGCTGGACTGGTCGTTGGTCGAATAACCCCTTGTGGCGCTGATTCGGCAAAATAGAGTGACCTGCGAGTCATAACGCGCATCTTCACTGTATTGTATAAATCGGGGAGGTGGCGCCTGGTGTCTTTTTGACCCGGTGATAGCCTTATATTCTTCCCGCCGTCGCCTCGGTGAGGCGACGTTTTTATCCGTTTGTCGGCGCCC
Organism: Pseudomonas sp. BF-B-26; assembly: GCF_019956495.1. Classification (NCBI taxonomy): domain Bacteria; kingdom Pseudomonadati; phylum Pseudomonadota; class Gammaproteobacteria; order Pseudomonadales; family Pseudomonadaceae; genus Pseudomonas; species Pseudomonas sp. BF-B-26. The sequence continues at coordinate 72,544 of NZ_JAHBDP010000102.1, forward strand.
CTCGAATCATTACGAGCGGTGGTATTGGGCTGTTTATTATTGGGAAGCCGTAATGATTGGCATAAAAAGCATTGCGAGCTACGTTCCTGTAGCCGGCGTGGACAATTACGCACAAGGTGCAAAATTCGAAAAGGATGAAGAATTCATCCTGGGCAAAATCGGTTCGGCCTTCCTGCCGCGTAAAGACGCCGGGCAGGAAACCTCGGACCTGTGTGTCGAAGCAGCCAATGCGCTGTTCGCCAACAATCCCGACTTGAAACGTGATGACATCGACGTGCTGATCGTCGTCACGCAGAACGGCGACGAAGAAGGCCTGCCGCACACCGCAGCCATCGTTCAGGACAAACTGGGCCTGCCGACTACCGTGGCCGCGTTCGATATTTCCCTGGGCTGCTCCGGCTACGTCTACGGCATCTACGCGATCAAGGGCTTCATGGAAGCTGCAGGCTTGAAGAATGGCCTGCTGATCACCGCTGATCCTTACTCGAAGATCGTCGACCCGGAAGACCGCAATACCACCATGCTGTTTGGTGATGCCGCCACCGCGACCTGGATGGGTGAAAACGCGCCATGGCAATTGGGCAAGGCCAAGTTCGGCACTGACGGTTCCGGCGCGCCGCACCTGAAGGTGACAGATGGGGTGTTCTTCATGAACGGCCGTCAGGTGTTCAATTTTGCGCTGCTTAAAGTCCCGGCGCATTTGCACGAGTTGCTGGCCGATTCGCAACTGACCGCTGATGATATCGATGCCTTTTGCATCCATCAGGGCAGTGCAGCGATTGTCGATGCCGTGGCGCGACGCTTCGAAGGCGAGCCGGAGAAGTTCATCAAGGACATGGTCGAGACCGGCAACACGGTGTCCTCGAGCATTCCGTTGCTGTTGGAAAAACATGTCATGGACTCCGCCTGGAAGCGCGTCGCATTGAGCGGTTTCGGCGTGGGTCTGTCATGGGGTTCGGCGATCATCTATCGTCCTTGATTCCAGGCTCTTTAATCAAAGAAAGCCAGGCACAAAAAAAGCGTTCAAGGTGTAACCTTGAGCGCTATTTTTTTGCCCGAATGAAAAGCGAGGCTCCATGAGCGAGTTCTTTGAGCGCAACGGCGAGTTGATACAGCGGCGCTGGCCCAAGGTCTGGCATCGACTGGCGGTGGAGAACAGCGCCGCCTTGCAAGCGGATCTGGTGGAAGGCCTGGGCTCGACGTTGAGCATCAATGGCATTCAGTTGACCAGTCGCCATGACCGCACTCGCGAAGCATTGCTTCAGGCCGACAGCCTGCCCGTCGACAGTCCGGTGGTGCATGTCTATGGCACCGGGCTGGGTGATTTGCAGCTGCAATTACTGGAGCGTGCCGGGCTTGAACGGCTGTACGTGCACATTCTGAACGGTGCGGTGTTTGCCCTGGTGCTGCAACTGCTCGATCAACAGTCGTGGCTCGGCGATTCGCGAGTGGTGCTGCTGTATGCCGGCGATCTGTCGGAAATCCAGTTGCCGTACTTCGCGCTACCTTCGGAGCTGGTGCTGGCGGACGACTTCAACGCCAAAATCCGCGACCGGCTGATCAGCGAAACTCACCTGACTTTCAACAATCGCGAATTCGATGCCGACAATCCGGAAATTGCCGAGCGTTTGCAAGCGTGTGTAGAGCACGTTCGCGCCGATGCCGATGCTGCCGAGCTGTTTGCCACCTGTTCCGGCAGGGAAGTGTTTGTCATTGCCACCGGGCCGAGCCTGGAACAACACTTCGATACGCTGCGTACGGTCCGCGAACAGGCGCGGCGGCCGTTGTTCATTTGCGTCGATACCGCCTACCGACCGCTTGTCGAGCATGGGATCAAACCGGATGTGGTGGTCACGATTGACCAGCGCATCTCGACGCGACATTTGCCGTCCGATGCCACGAGCGGTATCACGCTGGTCTACATGCCTATGGTCGACCCAGCGGTTTTGGGGGGCTGGCAGGGCAAGCGTTACGTGGCCTATTCCGCCAGTCCTGTCTATAAGCACATGCGCCAGCAAATACCCAAGGCCCAACTCTTTGTCGGTGGCAGCGTGATTCACCCGGCGGTGGACCTGGCGGTGCACATGGGGAGCAGCCAGATCACTCTGTTCGGCGCCGACTTTGCTTTCCCGAACAACAAGACTCACGCTGGCTGGAGTGACGGTGATCTTGGGCCGCAAGTGGGCGCTGCCCGGCACTGGGTCCTCGATGGCCACGGCCAGCGAGTCAAGACGCAGCTCAATTTCCGCAGTTACCTGTGCGAGCTGGAGCGGTACATCGCCGGGCATCCTCGGGTGGCTTTCTATAACAGCAGTCGGGCAGGGGCGATGATCGTCGGCACGACGTTTCACCCGGAGCTCACGCGATGACTGAATCTTCCCTGGTTGCCGAAGCGCGGCAGTGTTCGCTTTTGTTCCGTCTGGGACGAGATGTCGAAGCTGCGCTGCTGATGGTGCAGATCTGCAGTGATGTGCAATCCGCGATGGGTCGGGAGAATGTCGAGGTCCAATCCCGCTGGACGGCGTTGCTCACCGACATGCTGGCCCGTCAGGAGGCGCAGGACTGGCTGGCGCTGGCGGATCATCTTGATTATGAGCTGTCGGAATTGCTGAAAGCGGCAACCATCGATTAACACTTTTTGATATGTGCCGGTACAGGCGAGTCCTCGCTGTCCCGTTACCGGCATTTCCCTGACGTCACTTTTCTGTATTGAACTGCCGCCAAGCCCCTGTTTCATTGAGGGTGGCAGTGTGATGGCAAATTTTTTTCAAAATCCCCTAAAGCAACCTGCGTTCGCGACGATAACTATTACGAAGGTTCTCTAGGCCATACCCGGCGGTTGCCAGGGCCGGAAGCCGCAGTACCCAACCAACGAGGAATTCGTCATGGCTTTGACAGTAAACACCAACACTACTTCTCTGAGTGTTCAGAAGAACCTGAACCGTGCTTCCGACGCTCTGTCGACTTCGATGACTCGCCTGTCTTCCGGCCTGAAAATCAACAGCGCCAAAGATGACGCCGCCGGCCTGCAGATCTCTACCCGTATGACCTCGCAGATCCGTGGTCAGACCATTGCTATCAAAAACGCCAACGACGGTGTTTCGATCGCTCAGACCGCTGAAGGCGCTCTGCAAGAGTCGACCAACATCCTGCAGCGTATGCGTGAAATCGCACTGCAATCGCGTAACGACTCCAACGGCACTGCTGACCGTACCGCTCTGGACAAAGAATTCCAACAGTCGATCGCTGAGCTGACCCGTATCGCTCAGTCGACCAACCTGAACGGCAAAGCGCTGATCGACGGTAGTGCTGGCGCGATGCAGTTCCAGGTAGGTTCGAACACTACTTCTGACAACCAGATCACTCTGACCCTGTCGACCAGCTTCGACGCTAGCGCCCTGGGCATGACCGGTACTACCATTTCCGGTACTACCAACTCGGGTAACCACAGCTCCGTTGATGCCGCTATCTCGGCTATCAACACTGCTCTGGCAAACATCAACGCCACTCGCGCTGACCTGGGTGCTGCTCAGAACCGTTTCTCGACTACCATTTCCAACCTGCAGAACATCAACGAAAACGCCAGTGCTGCACTGAGCCGCGTACAAGATACCGACTTCGCTGCTGAAACTGCACAGTTGACCAAGCAACAAACTCTGCAACAAGCTTCCACCGCAGTTCTGGCTCAGGCCAACCAACTGCCATCCGCTGTACTGAAACTGCTTCAGTAATAGCTGGGTAAGTTTTGGCGGGGGAGTGCGCACGCGCGCTCTCTCGCTTTTTCAGTTTAAGAGGTGATGGACATGGATATGAGCGTGAAGCTGAACTTGTCTTATCCAGCAGCGAAGCCGGCGACGACTGTTGCTGACAAACCGGTGGAAAAGCCTCGAGCCGATGCTGCCACAGTGGCAACGGTCAAGGATGAGCCAAAAGACGCGGTAACCGAGCAGGACAAACTGAAGATGGCCGTTCAGGAAATTGAAAAGTTCGTTCAATCGGTCAAGCGCAATCTGGAGTTCTCGATCGATGAGCCTTCAGGCAAAGTAATTGTCAGAGTGATTGCCAGCGACTCGGGTGAAGTGGTTCGCCAGATCCCCAACGAAGAAGTGCTCAAGCTGGCCAATAGTTTGAATGATGCAAGCAGCCTGTTGTTCAGCGCTAAAGTCTGACAGCTGGCACGAATTTTGTTGCTATGTTCTTTTGGGCGTTGTAGTGGTCAAAAGACCGGCGACACACTGAAGGGAGTTCAACATGGCAAGTCCAATTCTACCGGGTCTGGGTTTAGGCTCCGGTCTTGACACCACTGCTATCGTCAAAGTGTTGGTTGATGCTGATAAATCAGCCAAGCAGAATCAGATCACCCGTCAGACGGCCACCAATACCTCGCAGATTTCCGGTATTGGGACCCTGAAGAGTGTGTTGGCGAATTTCCAGACCGCGATCAAAAACCTCAGTGATACGAAGACCCAGCAGTTCCTGGGTTACAGCGCCACGAGTTCCGATCCCAAAGTGCTGACTTCTGTCGCCAGCAACTCGGCGGTCAGCGGCACTTATGTCATCAAGGTCAACAATCTCGCGACCTCGTCGAAAGTGGCGACTGCCGCGTTTGCCGGCGGCCCTAGCAGTGCCATTCCGAGTGGAACGCTCAATATCACTCAAAATGGCATTTCCCGTCCTGTCGACATTCCCACCGGCGCCACGCTGCAATCGGTACGGGATGCGATCAACACCCAGCAAGGCGCCAATGGCTTCAGTGCCAACATTGTCACTGACTCCTTCGGCTCTCGTTTGGTGATGGGGTCCACTGTTACTGGTGCAGGTTCTGATATCACGCTCAGTGGTATTGCCGGCCTGGAAATCACCGCGGGGCAGAAAATGGGCGCCACGCCTACGGCAGCCTCGGCCGGTGCGATCGGTGAACTCGCTGTGAACGCCAGCTTCACGGTTGACGGACTGGCGATCACCAGCAAATCCAACACCGTGGATAGCGCCATTTCCGGCCTGACACTGAATCTGGTGGCGGGTGGTGGGGCAACGTCCACTGTGACGGTCGGGCCGAACAGTGACGGTTTGAAAAAATCGGTCCAGGCCTTTGTCGATGCTTACAATCAGGTTGTCACCAGCGTCAATACGCTGACCAAGCCCTCCCTGGACAAAGATGGCAAGACAACCATTGCCGCGGCATTGACCGGTGACCCGCTGGCTCGGGGCGTCCTGGCGTCGATCCGTGAACCGTTGGCCAGTACGGGTGCAGGCGACAAGCTGACCGCACTTTCACAGTTGGGTATTACCACCAACCAGAAAACCGGTGCGCTCGATTTTGACAGCATCAAGTTCTCTGCAGCTATGGATACGCAGAAGCTGGGTGGCGAGGTTCAGAAGCTGTTCCTGGGTGATCCAGCGGCGACCGGTGATGCGGCCAAGGGGCTGCTGGAACGAATGAATGCGGTGATTACGCCTTATACCGTCACTGGCAGCGAAGGCATCCTTGATGCGCGTTCGACCAGCCTGGCGAAGGTCAAAACCAACCTGGCCAGCCAGCAGGTGGCACTGGATCGTCGGATCGAGACGCTGACCGACGTGCTGACCAAGAAGTACAACGCCATGGACGCCCTGGTCGGTAAGCTAAAGGCCACTGCCAGCAACATCACCTCGATGTTCGAGGCGATGAACGCTCAGAAAAACGCCTCATAGCGCATAAACGCCAAAAGCCCGGCAGCGGATTCCGCTTGTCGGGCTTTTTTTGGTTTGGTCTAAAGATTTTTGACGCCGTGTCGATACACTGGCTATACGAATCACAAAGTTTTGATGAGGTACAGCATGAACCCGATGTTAGCCCTTCGGCAGTACCAGAAGATTGGCGCTCAGGCCCAGACTTCCGAAGCCAGCCCCCATCGCCTGGTGCAAATGCTCATGGAAGGTGGGCTGGATCGCATCGCTCAGGCCAAGGGTGCCATGGAGCGCAAGGATATCCCCAACAAAGGCATTTTCATCGGCAAGGCGATCGGGATCATCGGCGGCTTGCGTGAAGGTCTGGATTTGGAAAATTCTGTCGAGTCCGTGGGTGAGTTGGACAAGCTGTACACCTACATGATGAAGCGTCTGACAGAAGCGAACATCAAGACAGATCCAAAGATTCTCGACGAAGTCGCTGATTTGCTTCGCACCGTCAAAGACGGCTGGGATGCTATCGCTGCGCCGGGTCCGCAGTTTTAAGGAGATCACCATGAGTCTTGTATTGCAGCGAATCGAACAAACCCGTGAAGGCCTGGTCGGTGCTTTGGCCGAGCGTAACTGGGAAGCCATTGGTGAGTTGGACCTGGCTTGCCGTTCCTGCATGGAAGACGTCTTGAGTGAAGCTTCGGTGGACGAGGCCGCGTTACGCGACAATCTTGAGGAGTTGTTGGGGGTGTATAAACAGCTTCTTGAGGCGGCTACGGGGGAGCGGCAAGCGATAGTTGATGAGATGTCGCAGATCCACCAAGCACAGAACGCGGCAAAGGTTTACCATCTGTTCGGTTAATTAATCCCCGGTTAATCCAAACATAGTGCGCCATAAATTTGACTGTGCACGGTTTTTTGACTTAACTAGTGGCTGGTTCCAGATTTCAGGCGTCTACAGGCATAACGTGTCTGCAAGCGTCTAGCTTGCCCCATCATTTTGGGCATTGAGTTGACTAGGGAAGTTGCTATTGCATGTGGCGTGAAACCAAAATTCTGCTGATTGATGACGATAGCGTCCGCCGCCGCGACCTGGCGGTGATTTTAAATTTTCTTGGCGAAGAAAATTTACCCTGCGGTAGCCATGACTGGCAGCAGGCTGTCGGCTCATTGTCATCAAGTCGTGAAGTAATCTGTGTCCTCATCGGGACGGTCAATGCTCCTGGCGCACTCGTGGGCCTGTTAAAGACACTCTCGACCTGGGATGAGTTCCTTCCGGTTTTGTTAATGGGTGATAATTCTTCCGTTGACTTGCCTGAAGACCAGCGCCGCCGAGTGCTTTCGACCCTCGAGATGCCACCCAGCTACAGCAAGCTGCTCGACTCCCTGCACCGTGCCCAGGTCTATCGCGAGATGTACGACCAGGCCCGCGAGCGCGGCCGTCACCGTGAGCCCAATCTTTTCCGCAGCCTTGTCGGCACCAGCCGGGCGATTCAACACGTCCGTCAGATGATGCAGCAAGTCGCCGACACCGATGCCAGTGTGCTGATCCTCGGTGAGTCCGGGACCGGCAAGGAAGTGGTCGCGCGCAACCTGCACTATCACTCCAAGCGTCGTGAAGCGCCGTTCGTACCGGTCAACTGCGGCGCGATCCCGGCCGAGTTGCTGGAAAGCGAACTGTTTGGCCACGAGAAGGGCGCCTTCACCGGGGCAATCACCAGCCGCGCCGGGCGTTTCGAACTGGCCAATGGCGGCACGCTGTTCCTCGATGAAATCGGTGACATGCCGTTGCCGATGCAGGTCAAGTTGCTGCGCGTATTGCAGGAGCGCACCTTCGAGCGCGTGGGCAGCAACAAGACCCAGAGCGTCGACGTGCGGATCATCGCGGCAACCCACAAGAATCTCGAAAGCATGATCGAGGTCGGTACCTTCCGCGAAGACTTGTACTATCGTCTGAACGTGTTCCCGATCGAAATGGCACCACTGCGCGAGCGTGTCGAAGACATTCCGCTGCTGATGAACGAGTTGATCTCGCGCATGGAGCACGAGAAGCGTGGGTCGATCCGTTTCAATTCCGCAGCGATCATGTCGCTGTGCCGCCACGGCTGGCCGGGCAACGTCCGCGAACTCGCCAACCTGGTGGAGCGCATGGCGATCATGCATCCGTACGGGGTGATCGGCGTGGTCGAGCTGCCGAAGAAATTCCGTTACGTCGACGACGAAGATGAGCAACTGGTCGACAGCTTTCGCAGCGATCTTGAAGAGCGCGTGGCCATCAACGGTCATACTCCCGACTTCTCTGCCGGCGCCATGCTGCCACCGGAAGGTCTGGACCTGAAGGACTACCTCGGTGGTCTGGAGCAAGGGCTGATTCAGCAGGCGCTGGATGATGCCAATGGCATCGTGGCGCGCGCGGCAGAGCGGCTGCGTATTCGTCGCACCACGCTGGTGGAAAAGATGCGCAAGTACGGTATGAGCCGTCGTGACGGTGATGAGCAGGCGGATGATTGACGCCTGTTTTTCAAGTCCTTCATTTGTAGGCGGTTTTTTTTAGGCACGGGTATTGCTACATCCCTCGCAACGTTCCGTTTCACTGACGGTCAGCCAAGCGAGAGAGCACGATGCCCCAAGCCGCCCAGATGTCTCCTGTCCCTGACGCTTCGGGGCAACCGTCGTCCGTAGAGCAGGCGAGCCGGCTTGGCCTCGAGCAGGCGTTTGCACTGTTCAGCCAGATGTCGAGCCAATTGACCGATTCCTACAGCATGCTCGAAGCCCGGGTCACCGAGCTCAAGGGTGAGCTGGCGGTGGTCAGTGCTCAGCGCATGCAGGAGCTGGCGGAAAAAGAACGCTTGGCCAACCGGCTGCAAAACCTCCTCGATCTGTTGCCCGGCGGCGTCATCGTCATCGACGCCCAAGGCATCGTGTGCGAAGCCAACCCCGCTGCCTGCGAACTGCTCGGTCTGCCCCTCGAAGGCGAGCTGTGGCGTCATGTCATTGCCCGCTGCTTTGCGCCCCGTGAAGACGACGGTCACGAAATCTCGCTCAAGGACGGTCGGCGCTTGTCGATCTCAACGCGCTCGCTGGATGCCGAGCCCGGTCAGTTGGTGTTGCTCAACGACCTGACTGAAACCCGTCATCTGCAAGATCAGTTGGCCCGCCACGAGCGTCTGTCATCCCTCGGCCGAATGGTCGCTTCGCTTGCTCATCAGATTCGTACCCCCTTGTCCGCCGCCTTGCTCTACGCCAGTCATTTGACTGAGCAAGCGTTGCCGGTCGAGACCCAGCAACGTTTTGCCGGGCGCCTGAAAGAGCGTCTGCATGAGTTGGAACATCAGGTTCGCGACATGCTGGTGTTTGCGCGCGGCGAGCTGCCGCTGACCGATCGCGTCACGCCCAAAGTGCTGATGCAGTCGCTGCAGGCGGCAGCGCTGACCCATGTGCAGGATCTGCCGATTCGTTGGCAGTGCGACAGTCATTCGGGCGAGTTGTTGTGCAATCGCGACACGCTGGTCGGGGCGATCCTGAACCTGATCGAGAATGCCATTCAGGCCAGCGCCGGCGATGTGCGTTTGAAAATCCACTTCTATACCCGTGACAACAACCTGCGTGTAGCGGTCAGCGACAGCGGTAGTGGCATCGATACGAAAGTACTGGCGCGTCTGGGTGAACCCTTCTTTACCACTAAAACCACCGGAACCGGCCTCGGCCTGACCGTGGTCAAGGCAGTGACGCGTGCTCATCAAGGAGAATTGCAGCTGCGCTCGCGACTTGGTCGCGGCACGTGTGCGCAGGTGATCCTGCCACTTTTTTCGGGTGAAAAGCCCAGCGCTCAAGGCGCGGAGTGAAGGACATGGCAATCAAGGTTTTACTGGTCGAGGATGACCGCGCGCTACGCGAAGCACTGGCCGATACGCTGTTGCTCGCCGGCCACGATTTCAAAGCCGTAGGCTCGGCCGAAGAAGCGCTGGGGGCGGTCGGTGCCGAGGCGTTCAACCTGGTGCTGAGTGACGTCAACATGCCGGGCATGGACGGCCATCAACTGCTCGGATTGCTGCGCACTCGTCAGCCGCAGCTGCCGGTGTTGCTGATGACCGCTCACGGTGCTGTCGAGCGGGCGGTCGATGCGATGCGTCAGGGCGCAGCGGATTACCTGGTCAAGCCATTCGAGCCCAAAGCCTTGCTCGATCTGGTGGCGCGACATGCGCAGGGCAGTCTCGGTGCGACCGAGGGCGAGGGGCCTGTAGCGTTCGAGCCGGCCAGTGCGCAATTGCTGGAATTGGCCGCACGGGTGGCGCGCAGTGATTCCACGGTATTGATCTCCGGTGAGTCCGGGACCGGCAAGGAAGTGCTGGCGCGTTACATCCATCAGCACTCTCACCGCGCCAGTCAGCCGTTCATTGCGATCAACTGTGCAGCGATCCCGGACAACATGCTCGAAGCCACCTTGTTCGGTCACGAAAAGGGTTCGTTCACCGGCGCCATCGCAGCGCAGGCCGGCAAGTTCGAGCAAGCCGATGGCGGCACGATCCTGCTCGATGAAATCTCCGAAATGCCCCTGGGCCTTCAGGCCAAGTTGCTGCGGGTATTGCAGGAGCGCGAAGTCGAGCGAGTCGGCGCTCGCAAGCCGATCACGCTGGATATTCGAGTCGTGGCGACCACCAACCGTGACCTGGCCGCTGAAGTGGCAGCGGGGCGTTTTCGTGAAGACCTTTACTATCGCTTGTCGGTGTTTCCGCTGGCCTGGCGTCCGTTGCGCGAACGTACCGCCGACATCCTGCCATTGGCTGAGCGTCTTCTGGGCAAGTACGTCAATAAAATGAAGCATGCCGCGGCAAGGCTGTCGCCCGAGGCTCAGGCGTGCCTGATCGGTTATCCGTGGCCGGGTAATGTACGTGAGCTGGATAATGCGATTCAGCGGGCGCTGATTCTGCAGCAGGGCGGATTGATACAGCCTGAGGATTTCTGTCTGGCCGGGCCCGTCGCCTGTGCGCCGTTGCCAGCCTTGGCGCCAGCGTCCATGCGAACCGTGGAGGTCGAATCCGAGTCGGCCGGAGCGCTGGGTGATGACCTGCGTCGCCGTGAGTTCCAGATGATCATCGACACCTTGCGCTCCGAACGCGGCCGTCGCAAAGAGGCCGCCGAGCGCTTGGGCATCAGCCCGCGCACCCTGCGTTACAAGCTGGCGCAGATGCGCGATGCCGGAATGGACGTGGAAGCTTATTTGTTCGCCACCTGATTCGTTAGCCATGCAAAGCCCGGGACGGCTTTTGTTTGGAGCGGCCACGGAGCTGGCACCCTTGTTGCTAACACCTCACTACCCGCCGAGTGAGTGTCAAAAAATTGCGGGTCGCCAGAGAGAGTAGACCATGAGCCAAGGTATTGAATTCAATCGATTGATGTTGGACATGCGCTCCATGCAAATGGATGCCATGTCTGCGTCGAAATCGACTGCCGCTGTTCCTGAAATGGGTGGCAGCAGCTTTTCCGACATGCTCGGTCAGGCCGTCAATAAAGTGAACGACACCCAACAGGCGTCCAATCAGTTGGCCAGTGCCTTCGAGATCGGCAAGAGCGGCGTAGACCTGACGGACGTGATGATTTCCTCGCAGAAGGCCAGCGTGTCTTTTCAGGCGTTGACCCAAGTGCGCAACAAACTGGTTCAGGCATACCAAGACATCATGCAGATGCCGGTTTAAGGACGAGATTGAGTCATGGCAGAAGCAGTCGCCGATAATGTTCCGGCCAAGGCCACTCCAATAGACGGCAAGCCGCCGCTGTTCGGGTTGTCCTTCCTGGAAAACCTCTCCGAGATGACCATGTTGCGTCAGGTGGGCCTGTTGGTCGGCCTGGCTGCGAGCGTGGCGATTGGCTTTGCCGTGGTGTTGTGGTCCCAGCAGCCGGACTACCGGCCTCTGTATGGCAGCCTTGCCGGTATGGACGCCAAACAGGTCATGGATACCCTGGCCGCAGCCGACATTCCCTATACCGTTGAACCGAACTCCGGTGCCTTGCTGGTCAAGGCCGATGACCTGTCCCGTGCGCGAATCAAACTCGCGGGCGCTGGTGTCACTCCCAGCGATGGCAACATCGGTTTTGAAATCCTCGACAAGGACCAGGGCCTGGGTACCAGCCAGTTCATGGAGGCGACCCGTTATCGTCGCGGTCTCGAAGGCGAACTGGCTCGCACCATCTCCAGCCTGAACAACGTCAAGGGTGCTCGCGTGCACCTGGCGATTCCGAAAAGTTCGGTGTTCGTGCGCGATGAGCGCAAGCCGAGCGCTTCGATTCTGGTGGAACTGTACGCCGGCCGCTCGCTGGAGCCGGGTCAGGTGCTGGCGATCATCAACCTGGTGGCCACCAGCGTTCCCGAACTCAGCAAATCCCAGATCACTGTTGTCGACCAGAAGGGCAACCTGCTGTCGGATCAGGCGGAAAATTCCGAGCTGACCATGGCCGGCAAGCAATTCGATTACAGCCGTCGCATGGAAAGCATGCTGACTCAGCGTGTGCACAACATTCTGCAACCGGTGCTGGGCAATGATCGCTATAAAGCCGAAGTCTCGGCCGATGTCGATTTCAGCGCTGTCGAGTCGACCTCCGAGCAGTTCAACCCGGACCAACCGGCGTTGCGCAGCGAGCAGTCGGTCAACGAACAACGTACCGCCAGCAATGGCCCGCAAGGTGTGCCGGGTGCCCTGAGCAACCAGCCGCCGTCGCCTGCCTCGGCGCCGCAAACCACTGGTGGCGCTACCGCGTCGGCCGGCATGGTGCAGCCAGGCCAGCCACTGCTCGATGCCAACGGTCAGCAAATCATGGACCCGGCCACCGGCCAGCCTATGCTCGCACCGTACCCGGCGGACAAGCGTCAACAGTCCACCAAGAACTTCGAACTCGACCGTTCCATCAGCCACACCAAACAACAGCAGGGCCGTTTGAATCGCCTCTCGGTGTCGGTGGTGGTGGATGACCAGGTCAAGATCAACGCGGCCAACGGTGAAACCACCCGTGCGCCGTGGACCGCCGATGAATTGGCGCGCTTCACTCGCCTGGTACAGGACGCCGTCGGCTTCGACGCCAGCCGTGGCGACAGCGTCAGCGTGATCAACATGCCGTTCTCCGCCGAGCGCGGTGAAGTGATTGCCGAAATTCCGTTCTACTCCCAGCCTTGGTTCTGGGACATCGTCAAGCAAGTGCTGGGTGTCTTGTTCATCCTGGTGCTGGTGTTCGGTGTGCTGCGTCCGGTGCTCAACAACATCACCGGCGGCGGCAAAGACAAACATCTAGGCATCGGCAGCGACGTCGAGTTGGGTGGCATGGGCGGCCTGGACGGCGAACTGGCCAACGACCGCGTCAGTCTCGGTGGCCCGACCAGCATTCTGCTGCCGAGCCCGAGCGAAGGCTATGACGCACAGTTGAACGCAATCAAGAGTCTGGTGGCAGAAGATCCGGGTCGTGTGGCCCAGGTCGTGAAAGAGTGGATTAACGCAGATGAGTGATAACCGAGCCGTTGCCGCCAAACTGTCCAAGGTCGACAAAGCCGCGATTCTGCTGCTGTCCCTGGGTTCGACCGACGCCGCCCAAGTGCTGCGCCACATGGGGCCTAAAGAGGTCCAGCGAGTGGGTGTGGCCATGGCCCAGATGGGTAATGTGCACCGCGAGCAGGTCGAGCAGGTGATGAGCGAGTTCGTCGACATCGTCGGCGACCAGACCAGCCTCGGCGTTGGCTCCGATGACTACGTGCGCAAAATGCTCACCCAGGCCTTGGGCGAAGACAAGGCCAACGGCCTGATCGACCGCATCCTGCTGGGCGGCAACACCAGTGGCCTCGACAGCCTGAAGTGGATGGAACCGCGCGCCGTCGCCGACGTGATCCGTTACGAGCACCCGCAGATCCAGGCGATCGTGGTGGCCTATCTTGATCCGGACCAGGCCGGTGAAGTGCTCGGCAACTTCGACCACAAGGTGCGTCTGGACATCATTCTGCGGGTCTCCTCGCTGAATACCGTGCAGCCAGCAGCCCTGAAAGAACTCAACCAGATTCTCGAGAAGCAGTTCTCCGGCAACTCGAATGCTTCGCGCACCACCCTGGGTGGCATCAAGCGTGCGGCGGATATCATGAACTTCCTCGACAGCTCGATCGAAGGTCAGCTGATGGACTCGATTCGCGAAGTCGACGAAGACCTGTCCGGTCAGATCGAAGACCTCATGTTCGTGTTCAACAACCTGTCCGATGTCGACGATCGCGGTATTCAAGCGTTGCTGCGTGAAGTGTCCTCCGACGTACTGGTGCTGGCCCTCAAGGGTTCGGACGAAGGCGTCAAAGAGAAGATCTTCAAGAACATGTCCAAACGGGCGGCCGAACTGTTGCGCGACGACCTCGAGGCCAAAGGCCCGGTGCGCGTCAGCGACGTGGAAACCGCGCAGAAAGAAATCCTCACCATTGCCCGCCGTATGGCCGAAGCCGGAGAAATCGTTCTCGGCGGGAAGGGCGGCGAAGAGATGATCTAAGGTCACTATGTCGTCCAAACATGATGAGTCCAACACCGACCTGATCCGCGGCAAGGACGTCGATGGTTTCGACGTCTGGTCGCTGCCCAGTTTCGATCCGTTCGTGCCGGAACCCGAGCCGGAACCTGAGCCCGAGCCGCCGGAAATGGAAGAAGTGCCACTGGATGAAGTCCAGCCACTAACCCTCGAAGAACTCGAAAGCATTCGCCAGGAGGCCTACAACGAAGGCTTCGCCACGGGCGAGAAAGAAGGTTTTCACAGCACTACGCTCAAGGTCCGCCAGGAGGCCGAGGTGGCCTTGGCCGCCAAAATTGCCGCTCTGGAGCAACTGATGGGGCATTTGTTCGAGCCTATCGCCGAGCAGGACACCCTGATCGAAAAGTCCCTGGTCGACCTGGTGCAGCACATCACCAAGCAGGTGATTCAGCGCGAACTGGCCATCGACTCGACACAAATCGAACACGTCATGCGCGAGGCCCTCAAACTCTTGCCGCTGGGCGTGGGCAATGTGCGGCTGTACATCAATCCGCAAGATTTCGAGCAGGTCAAAGCCCTGCGCGAGCGCCATGAAGAAACCTGGCGCATCGTCGAGGACGAGGCATTGTTGCCCGGCGGTTGCCGGGTCGAGACTGAACACAGTCGCATCGATGCCACGGTCGAAACCCGCGTTGCGCGGGTCATGGACAAGCTCTTCGATCAGTTGCACGAACAGGTCTTGCATCCGGCCGAGCCGGATCTGAGCCTGGAGCTGCCGATCAGCGACAAGCCAGCGGTCGTGCCGGTCGAACCTGAACCGGATGTTCCCGATGCGCCTTGATCGCACCAGCTTCGCCAAGCGCATCGGCAGTTACGCCGAGGCCACGGAGCTTGCAGGCGCGCCGATCCTTGAAGGCCGCTTGTTGCGCATGGTCGGTCTGACCCTCGAGGCCGAGGGCTTGCGCGCCGCCATGGGCAGCCGCTGCATGGTCATCAACGACGACAGTTATCACCCGGTGCAGGTCGAAGCCGAAGTCATGGGCTTCTCCGGCAGCAAGGTGTTTCTGATGCCGGTCGGCAGCGTTGCCGGCATCGCTCCCGGTGCTCGTGTGGTTCCTCTGGCCGATACCGGCCGTCTGCCGATGGGCATGAGCATGCTCGGGCGGGTGCTCGATGGCGCCGGTCGCGCGCTGGACGGCAAGGGCGGGATGAAGGCCGAAGACTGGGTGCCGATGGACGGCCCGACCATCAACCCGCTCAAGCGCGAACCGATCAGCGAGCCGCTGGACGTGGGCATTCGCAGCATCAACGGTTTGTTGACGGTCGGTCGCGGTCAGCGTCTGGGCCTGTTCGCCGGTACTGGCGTGGGCAAGAGTGTGCTGTTGGGCATGATGACCCGCTTCACCGAGGCCGACATCATCGTCGTCGGGCTGATCGGTGAGCGGGGTCGTGAAGTTAAAGAATTCATCGAGCACATCCTCGGTGAAGAAGGCCTCAAGCGTTCGGTCGTGGTGGCGTCCCCGGCGGACGATGCGCCGCTGATGCGTCTGCGCGCGGCGATGTACTGCACGCGAATCGCCGAGTATTTCCGCGACAAGGGCAAGAACGTCCTGTTGCTGATGGACTCCCTGACCCGTTTCGCTCAGGCCCAGCGGGAAATCGCCCTGGCCATCGGCGAGCCGCCAGCGACCAAGGGCTATCCGCCATCGGTGTTCGCCAAACTGCCGAAACTGGTGGAGCGGGCCGGTAATGCCGAGAAGGGCGGCGGTTCGATCACCGCGTTCTACACCGTACTGTCCGAAGGCGATGATCAGCAGGACCCGATTGCCGACGCCGCGCGAGGCGTGCTCGACGGGCACATCGTGCTGTCCCGGCGCCTGGCCGAGGAAGGTCATTACCCGGCCATCGATATCGAAGCGTCCATCAGCCGGGTCATGCCGTCGGTGGTTACGCCGGAACACATGATGCGCGCCCAGTATTTCAAGCAACTGTGGTCGCGTTATCAACAGAGTCGAGACCTGATCAGTGTCGGTGCCTACGTCGCCGGTGGTGATCGGGAAACCGACCTGGCGATCTCCTTGCAACCGCAGTTGGTGAAATACCTGCGCCAGGGCCTGAACGACAGCATCGGCCTGGGCGAAAGCGAAGCCTATCTCGGCACGATTTTCGCTCCCGCGGCCGGCGGCTAACCGGCCATGGCCCAGAGCCGAGCCTCGCGCCTGGCCCCCGTGGTCGAAATGGCCGAAAAGGCCGAGAAAACCGCGGTCCTGCGTCTGGGACACTTTCAGGGGCAAGTCCGTCTGGCGGAAAGTAAACTCGCTGACCTCGAAGCCTTTCGTCTCGATTACCAGGAGCAGTGGATCGTGCGCGGCAGCAGTGGCGTGTCGGGCCAATGGCTGCTGGGTTATCAAGGCTTTCTTGCGCAACTGGGGACCGCCATCGACCAGCAGCGACAAAGCCTGGTATGGCATCAAAACAACCTGAACAAGGCGCGGGAGTCCTGGCAGCAGGCGTTTGCCCGGGTCGAAGGCTTGCGCAAACTGGTGTTGCGCTATATGGATGAAGCGCGGCGGCTGGAAGACCGGCGTGAGCAAAAGCTGCTGGATGAGTTGTCCCAGCGGTTGCCGCGTCAGGATCCCTATTGATCAGGCAGGGTTCAACCGTTTCCCGCCTTGCTCCTGCCCTCGCCAAGTGCTAAACCTTGTACACGTACGTTCACCAATGACAAGGAAGCCGTTAAATGCCAGTTGTTACAGAAGTCTCCCAAGATGGGCAAAAGCTGACGATATCGGTCAAGGGACGTTTCGATTTCGCCAAGCATCAGGAATTTCGTGAATCCTACGAAAATCTTTCGCCAAAACCCGAGTCCTTCGAAGTGGATCTGAAAGATGCCACCTACCTCGACAGCTCGGCGCTCGGCATGCTTCTGCTATTGCGTGATCACGCGGGCGGCGAGAATGCCGAGATCACGTTGACCAACGCTAACGCAGATGTGCGCAAGATTCTCGCCATCTCCAACTTCGAACAAATCTTCGACGTGGCGTGACCGCCATGCAGGCCTTGTTCGAACCGCTGACGATCCTGATCGCCGAAGACAGCGCGGCCGATCGCATGCTGCTGTCGACCATCGTTCGTCGCCAGGGGCATGAGGTGCTGACCGCCGCCAACGGTGCCGAAGCGGTTAAAGCGTTTCGCCAGCAACGACCGCAACTGGTGCTGATGGACGCGATGATGCCGGTGATGGACGGTTTTGAGGCGGCGCGGCAGATCAAGGTATTGGCAGGGGAAACCCTGGTGCCGATCATCTTCCTCACCTCGCTGACCGAAAGCGAAGCGCTGGCCCGCTGTCTGGAGGCCGGGGGCGACGACTTTCTGGCAAAACCCTACAACCAGGTGATCCTCGGCGCCAAGATCAAGGCGATGGACCGCTTGCGACGATTGCAGGCCACGGTGTTGCAACAGCGCGACCAGATCGCCAAGCACCACGAGTACCTGCTCAACGAGCAGCGCGTGGCCAAGGCGGTGTTCGACAAGGTGGCCCACTCCGGCTGCTTGAGTGCACCCAATATTCGCTACCTGCAATCGCCCTATGCGTTGTTCAACGGCGATCTGCTGCTGGCCGCGTTCACCCCCGCCGGCGACATGCACGTGCTGCTCGGTGATTTTACCGGTCACGGTTTGCCGGCCGCGGTCGGTGCCATGCCCTTGGCCGAAGTTTTCTATGGCATGACCGCCAAGGGTTACGGCCTGTCCGAAACCCTGCGCGAGATGAACGCCAAGCTCAAGCGCATCCTGCCGGTGGACATGTTCTGTTGTGCAACGATGCTGTGCCTGAGTTTTCAGCGACGCTCGGTGGAGGTCTGGAACGGCGGAATGCCGGACGGTTACCTGCACAGCATCGCCAACGGTGAGCGAACGCCACTGACGGCTCGGCATTTACCGCTCGGCGTGCTGAGCCCGCAATCCTTTGTTGACCGCACCGAGGTGTTTCCGATGGCGGTCGGGGATCGGGTCTTCCTGTTGTCCGACGGGGTGATTGATACCTGCGATGCCAACGAACAGTTGTTTGGTGTGGAGCGATTGCAGCAGGTGTTTGCGGCCAATCGTCAGCCTGATGAGCTGTTCGAAGAGATCGAGCAGGCGTTGCGGGACTTTCGCGGCGAGGCCCGTGATGACGTGAGCATGGTCGAGGTCAGTCTGCTGGAGGCCGCACAACTGAGCCCGCCGGCGCCGGTGTATTCCGACAGTGGTCAGTCCTGCCCGCTGGACTGGTCAGTGAGTTTCGAATTTCGCGGCGCCACGCTCAAACGCTTCAATCCGCTGCCGTATCTTCTGCAATTGCTGCTTGAGGTCCACGGTCTGCGGGCTCAGAGCGGGGCGCTCTACAGTGTTTTGGCCGAACTGTATTCCAATGCCCTGGAGCATGGGGTGCTGGGGCTGGATTCGGCGCTCAAGCGCGATGCCTCGGGTTTTACCCGCTATTATCAACAGCGCAATACACGCCTGGACGCGTTGCAGGACGGCTTCGTGCGGGTGCATTTGCAGGTGACACCCAAGGGCGAGGGCGGGTGCCTGATTGTTCGGGTTGAAGACAGTGGCAAGGGTTTCGATGTCGCGCGGGTGATGGAGCGGCCCGTCGATGGTGTCCGGCTGTCGGGACGTGGCGTCAATCTGATCCGTCAGATGGGCCACAATGCGAGTTGGTCTGATGATGGTCGAAGTGCCCGCGTGGAGTTTTTCTGGGAGGCTCTGGCATAATCCACGCATTCTTGATCAAGGAGTGAGCAAGTGGCTGACACACACCTGGACCGCGACGTGTTGAACGCGTTGCAAGAGGTCATGGAGGATGAGTATCCGATGTTGCTGGATACCTTTCTCGCCGATTCCGAAGAGCGTTTACGCATCTTGCGAAAGGCTGAAGATGCCGCGCAGCTCATGAATGCTGCCCATAGCTTCAAGGGCAGCAGCAGCAACATGGGCGCCATTCGCCTGGCTGAGTTGTGCCATGAGCTGGAGGAGCGCGCCAAGCAAAAAAGCCTCACCGGCATTGAAAAACTGGTGGACGAAATTGATGACGAATTTGCGTTCGTCCGGCCGCTCTATGAGGCCGAGCGTCAGCGTTCCCTCTCTGCCAATGAGACCGTCCGGCGCTTTTAGCGCCTGTCGCTCAAATCTGGCGCGACCTTTGCACTAATCTCAGTCAACTGTACCTACGATCCCAGTGCAGCGGAGACCGTTCCATGCCCGTTACCCCCAATATGCTTCTTCAGGCCGCCGCGCAGGCCAAGACTCAAGTCGCTTGCGCCAATACTCCGGCGCTGGCCGCTGAGCCTGGGGACAAGGCATCCAGCTTCGCTCAGGTCTACGCCAATCAAGCCCGGAACAAACCGTCTGCGGTGGATGATGGATCGGCCAGGCCGATACGCGATAAAGCGCCGGACAGCCCCGATAAAAAGGACGTCAGCAACGACGAGTCTGCCGCCCCGGAACCTGCGGTTGCCGATAGCGGCAAATCCTTGCCCGCCGATAAACCGGCGCAGGCTGACGACGAGGCCACCAGTGATGACGGGTCGGATACTGCGCAGACGCCGGTTGCCGATGCCGCGCCCGTTGACCCGACGCTGGATCCTGCGTTGATGCAGGCAGTACAACCTGCGGTGCCAGCGCCGGTACCGGCCGCTCCGCCCGTTGTAGTCACCCCGCAACCGCAGGTCGAGGTGGCTGTGACGGCGGCAACGACTCCGGTCGTTGCAAGCACTGACACCGATTTCGATCCCGAAGCTGATCCTCTCGATGCATTGCCGGCCGTGCGTATGGCCATGGAGCAGGGCGGCCATATTTCGGCTGCGAGTCAGGCCCAGCCCAAAGCGGCACCGACCTCGGCCCAGGCACAGGCCGACGGCGAGTCAACCTCGGCGCAGACCTTCGCCGCCGGCATGGCGAGCATGCTCGATGTGCAAGCCGACAAGGACAGCACCAGCCAGGGCGGCGACAAGGCCTTCAGTGGTCTTATCGATGACGGTCTCAAGGACCTGAAGTCCGCGAGTAGCGATACCCGGGTCGACGATTTCGCCAACCGTCTGGCGGCACTGACCCAGGCGGCCACGCCGAAAACCGCCAACGCGTTGCCGGTGAATCAACCGATCGCCATGCATCAGAGCGGCTGGACCGAAGAAGTGGTGAACCGGGTCATGTACCTGTCCAGTGCCAATCTCAAGGCCGCCGACATCCAGTTGCAACCGGCCGAACTGGGGCGCCTGGACATTCGGGTGAACATGGTTCCGGATCAGCAGACCCAAGTGACGTTCATGAGTGCTCATCCAAGTGTTCGCGAAGCGCTGGACGGGCAGATGCATCGCTTGCGTGACATGTTTGCGCAGCAGGGCATGGGTCAGGTCGATGTCAATGTGTCCGATCAGTCTCGTGGCTGGCAGGGCCAGGGGCAGGAGCAGGCTCAACAGGGTCAAAGTCAGGGGGGGCGCACCAGCGCCAGCGGTGGTCGTCTCGATTCCATGGACGAAGAGCTGGCACCAACAGCTGCCGAAGTAGCGGCCAGCACCACCAGCGTCATTGGCTCCAGCGCCGTCGACTACTACGCCTGATAAAGCCCAACACCAATCCCTGTGGGAGCGGGCTTGCTCGCGAATACGGTTGGACATTCAACATTTCTGTTGTCTGACACACCGCCTTCGCGAGCAAGCCCGCTCCCACTGGGTTTTGTGTGGGGCGTCATCCGCCGTCTCCCCTGTCTCCCAGACACTTCTGGCATAACACTTGCTCTTGCCTTGCCGTGCGACTGTGAAAACCCGAATAGTGACGGATTATTGGCATGGCGAAGAGCGAAGCAGCAGTAAAAGACCCCGCAACCAAAGGCAAACTCAAGCTGATCATTGTGATCGTGGTGGCCCTGCTGCTGGCGATCGGTTTGTCCGTGGGAGCAACCTGGTTCTTCATGCACAGCGCCCAGAGCAAGCCTGCCGCCGCGGCTGAAACCGCGCCGGTCGGCAAGCAGCCAGCGATTTTCGAGCCCATGGCGCCAGCCTTCGTGGCCAACTACAACCAGAACGGCCGTCAGCGCTACATGCAGGTGAGCATCACCATGCAGGGACGCAATCAGGCCGATCTGGACGCGCTCAAAGTCCACATGCCTGTCATCCGCAACAACCTGGTCATGCTGTTCTCCGGGCAGGACTTCGCCACCCTGGCATCGCCGGTCGGGCAGGAAATGTTGCGTCAGAAAGCCACGGCCAGCGTCCAGGAAGTGGCGCAGAAAGAACTCGGCAAAGTGGTCATCGAACAGTTGCTTTTCACTAATTTCGTACTGCAGTAGGAACACGACATGGCCGTGCAGGACCTGCTGTCCCAGGATGAGATCGATGCGCTGTTGCATGGTGTCGACGATGGTCTGGTACAGACCGATACCGCTGCTGAACCCGGCAGTGTCAAAAGCTACGACCTGACCAGTCAGGATCGCATCGTCCGTGGACGCATGCCGACCCTGGAAATGATCAACGAACGTTTCGCCCGTTACACCCGCATCAGCATGTTCAACATGCTGCGCCGCTCGGCGGACGTTGCCGTCGGTGGCGTGCAGGTAATGAAGTTCGGCGAATACGTGCACTCGCTGTACGTGCCGACCAGCCTCAACCTGGTCAAGATCAAACCGTTGCGCGGCACCGCGTTGTTCATCCTCGACGCCAAGCTGGTGTTCAAGCTGGTGGACAACTTCTTCGGTGGCGACGGCCGTCACGCGAAGATCGAAGGGCGTGAATTCACCCCCACCGAATTGCGTGTAGTGCGCATGGTGCTGGAACAGGCCTTCGTCGATTTGAAAGAAGCCTGGCAGGCGATCATGGAAGTGAACTTCGAGTACATCAACTCGGAAGTGAACCCGGCCATGGCCAACATCGTCGGCCCGAGCGAAGCGATTGTGGTGTCGACGTTCCACATCGAACTCGATGGCGGTGGCGGCGACCTGCACGTGACCATGCCCTACTCGATGATCGAACCTGTACGCGAAATGCTCGACGCCGGCTTCCAGTCGGACCTCGACGATCAGGACGAACGCTGGGTCAACGCCTTGCGCCAGGACGTGCTGGACGTTGACGTACCGATCGGTGCCACGGTTGCCCGTCGCCAGTTGCGCCTGCGGGACATTCTGCACATGCAGCCGGGGGACATTATCCCGGTCGAGATGCCGGACGAAATGATCATGCGCGCCAACGGCGTGCCTGCGTTCAAGGTCAAGATGGGGTCGCACAAAGGCAACCTCGCGTTGCAAGTGATCGAGCCGATCGAGCGCCGCTGACCGGCGCTCCAAACCCCCTGTGCTTTTAACTGACGGCTCCTGATTGAAGGGATGCCCGCCGAGGACAAATTGATGGCTAACGATATGAACACCCAGGACGACCAGGCGCTGGCCGATGAGTGGGCTGCGGCCCTGGAAGAAACCGGTGACGCCGGGCAGGACGATATCGACGCCTTGCTGGCCGCCGACGCCGCCAGTTCACCGTCCAACCGTCTGCCGATGGAAGAGTTCGGCAGTGTGCCGAAAAACCACGAACCGGTTACCCTCGACGGTCCGAACCTGGACGTGATTCTTGATATCCCGGTGTCGATTTCCATGGAAGTCGGCAGCACTGACATCAACATCCGCAACCTGCTGCAGCTTAACCAGGGTTCGGTGATCGAGCTCGATCGTCTGGCCGGTGAACCGCTGGACGTGCTGGTCAACGGCACGCTCATCGCTCACGGTGAAGTAGTGGTGGTCAACGAGAAGTTCGGCATCCGCCTGACTGACGTGATCAGCCCAAGCGAACGCATCAAGAAGTTGCGCTGAGTGAAAAAGGTTCTGGGGTTTGTGCTGGCGTTGCCGTTCAGCGTTCTGGCTGCCGAGCCGGTAGCGACCGCTACTGCGGCCGCTGCCCCCGCGGTCAGCAGCGGCGTGGCCGGGCAATTGACGCAGTTGGTGCTCGGTTTGCTGCTGGTGCTGGGGTTGATCTTTTTCCTCGCCTGGTTGCTGCGTCGGGTCCAGCAGGCCGGGCCCGCCGGCAAGGGGCAGGTCATCGAGCTGATCGGCTCACGCGCGCTGGGCCCTCGCGACCGGTTGATGCTGGTGCAAGTCGGCAACGAGCAGATCCTGCTCGGCCTGAGCCCCGGCACCATCACCGCGTTGCATGTGCTCAAGGAGCCGGTGCAAGTGCCGAGCGGTACTGAAAAAGCGACCCCCGAGTTTGCCCAGCGCCTGATGGAGCTGTTGGGCAAGGATCAGAAGGATAAGAAGTAATGGGTGCGTTACGCATCGTCTTGACGCTGGCCCTGATGCTGGCCGCGCCGCTGGCGTTCTCCGCCGATCCGTTATCGATCCCGGCAATCACCCTGGGCACCAACGCCAACGGCGCTCAGGAATACTCGGTCAGCCTGCAAATCCTGCTGATCATGACCGCGCTGAGTTTTATCCCGGCGTTCGTCATGCTGATGACCAGTTTCACCCGGATCATCATCGTCTTCTCGATCCTGCGTCAGGCCCTGGGCCTGCAGCAGACACCGTCTAACCAGATACTTACGGGTATGGCGCTGTTTCTGACTATGTTCATCATGGCGCCGGTATTCGACCGTGTTAACCAGGATGCCTTGCAGCCGTATCTGGCGGAGAAACTCACCGCTCAAGACGCCGTGGCCAAGGCGCAGGTGCCGATCAAGGATTTCATGCTCGCCCAGACTCGCAGCAGCGATCTGGAGTTGTTCATGCGCTTGTCCAAACGCACTGATATCGCATCGCCCGATCAGGCGCCGCTGACGATTCTGGTGCCGGCGTTCGTCACGTCCGAGCTGAAAACCGCGTTCCAGATCGGTTTCATGATCTTCATTCCGTTCCTGATCATCGACCTGGTCGTGGCCAGTGTCCTGATGGCGATGGGGATGATGATGCTCTCGCCACTGATCATTTCCCTGCCGTTCAAGATCATGCTCTTCGTGCTGGTGGATGGCTGGGCGTTGATCATCGGTACGCTGGCGAGCAGCTTCGGCGGTGTATCGCCATGACGCCAGAAGTTGCGGTAGACATCTTCCGGGAAGCACTGTGGCTGACCACCATGATGGTTGCCGTGCTGGTGATTCCGAGTTTGCTCGTGGGCCTGTTGGTGGCGATGTTCCAGGCCGCGACCCAGATCAACGAACAGACCCTGAGCTTCCTGCCGCGCCTGCTGGTAATGCTGGTGACGCTGATCGTCGCCGGTCCGTGGCTGGTGCAGACCTTCATGGAATACATCCTGCAGTTGTATGGCAGTATTCCTCAGGTCATCGGCTAAACCATGTCGCTGCTTCAGCTGACCGATACCCAGATCAGCACGTGGGTAGCTTCCTTCATACTGCCGCTGTTTCGCATCGGCGCGGTACTGATGACCATGCCGATCTTTGGCACGACCCTGGTGCCGACCCGTGTACGTTTGTATTTCGCCCTGGCAATCACAGTGGTCGTCGTGCCCGGCCTGCCACCGATGCCACAGGTTCATGCGCTGGACCTGAGCGCGCTCCTGCTGATCGCTGAACAGGTGATTATCGGCGCATTGATGGGGCTCTCCCTTCAGTTGTTTTTTCAAGCGTTTGTCGTCGCCGGGCAGATCATTTCGATTCAGATGGGGATGGGCTTCGCGTCTATGGTCGACCCTACCAACGGCGTGTCGGCAGCGGTGATCGGTCAGTTCCTGACGATGCTCGTTACCCTGTTGTTTCTCGGCATGAATGGGCATCTGGTGGTGTTCGAGGTGTTGACGGAAAGCTTCACCACCTTGCCGGTCGGCAGCGCGATGTTGATCAACCACTTCTGGGAAATGGCCAACAAGCTGGGGTGGGTGCTAGGTGCGGCGATGCTGCTGGTTTTGCCCGCGATTACGGCGTTGTTGGTGGTTAACATCGCTTTCGGGGTGATGACGCGGGCGGCACCGCAATTGAACATCTTTTCCATCGGTTTTCCGCTGACCCTGGTTCTGGGGCTGGTGATCTTCTGGGTCGGTCTCGGCGACATTCTCAATCAGTATCAGCCCTTGGCCACCGAGGCCCTGCAGCTATTACGTGATATGGCACAGGCGCGCTAGCCATGGCCGAGAGCGAGAGTGGTCAGGATAAAACAGAAGACCCCACGGATAAGCGCAAAAAGGACTCCAGGGAAAAGGGTGAGATTGCCCGATCCAAAGAGCTCAATACCTTGGCAACCATGCTGGCCGGTGCTGGTGGGTTGTTGATCTACGGCGGCGGGTTGGCCCAGGATCTGCTGGAAATCATGCGTCTGAACTTTTCGCTGCCGCGGGAAGTGTTGCTCACTCCGGGGGCGATGGGGCAGTACCTGCTGCATTCCGGCAAGATCGCGATTCTGGCGGTGCAGCCGATATTGCTGACGCTGCTGCTGGCGGCATTCCTGGGGCCTGTCTCCTTGGGTGGCTGGTTGTTCGCCGGTAGTAGCCTTGCCCCAAAATTCAGCCGGATGAACCCGGCGGCGGGTCTCAAACGGATGTTCTCCAGCAGTGCCCTGATCGAACTGCTCAAGGCGCTGGCCAAATTCCTGCTGATTTTATTCGTTGCATTGTCCGTCCTGCGTTCGGACATTGACGATCTGTTACGCATTGCCCATGAACCGCTGGAGCAGGCGATCATCCATAGCGTTCAGTTGGTGGGCTGGAGTACGTTGTGGATGGCTTGTGGGCTGATTCTGATTGCCGCGGTGGATGTCCCGGTGCAGCTTTACCAGAGCCACAAAAAATTGCTGATGACCAAGCAGGAAGTGCGCGACGAGCATAAGGATCAGGAAGGGCGCCCGGAGGTCAAGCAGCGGATTCGCCAGCTGCAGCGCGAAATGTCCCAGCGCCGGATGATGGCGGCGATCCCCGACGCCGATGTGGTCATCACCAACCCTACCCACTACGCCGTAGCGCTCAAGTACGATCCGGACAAGGGCGGGGCGCCGATGCTGATCGCCAAGGGCAGCGACTTCCTGGCCTTGAAGATCCGGGAAATCGCGGTGGCCAACGAAGTGCTGCTGCTTGAGTCGCCGGCACTGGCGCGTTCGATCTACTACTCCACTGAACTTGATCAGGAAATCCCTGGCGGGCTCTACCTTGCTGTCGCCCAGGTGCTCGCTTACGTCTACCAGATCCGCCAGCACCGCGCCGGCAAGGGTAAGCGTCCTGATCCGCTCAAGGACGACCTGCCGATTCCACCGGATTTGCGGCGCGATTCCTGATTTGCGCTGGCAATGCCGGCCTCTTCGCGAGCAAGCCCGCTCCCACATTTGATCTGCTGCATACACAAATCCAATGTGTGCGGGCTTGCTCGCGAAGGCGCCGGTTCAGACGCCACAAATCCCCCGAAAAAAGCCTCTGTTTCAAACCCCTGTGAAAGTTGGAAGGCTTCTTGCAGTAGCCGCTCTGCGCCCGCTTCAGGCGTCAAAAAGTTTGCTTTAAGGGACGGGGAAAACCGGTGGATCGCTCTCAGTTATTCAACACTGCACGCACAAACGTTGCCGACCTGAGTCGAGGCAATCTGGGTGTGCCGTTGTTGCTGCTGGTCATGCTGGCGATGATGATGTTGCCGGTGCCGCCGTTCCTGCTGGACGTGTTCTTCACCTTCAACATTGCCTTGTCGATTGTCGTGTTGCTGGTCTGTGTTTACGCGTTGCGGCCGCTGGATTTCGCGGTGTTCCCGACCATCCTGCTGGTGGCGACCCTGTTGCGACTGGCGCTGAACGTGGCCTCCACGCGAGTGGTGATGCTCCACGGTCAGGACGGTCATGCCGCCGCGGGTAAGGTGATCCAGGCCTTCGGCGAGGTGGTGATCGGCGGTAACTACGTGGTCGGTATCGTCGTCTTCGCAATTTTGATGATCATCAACTTCGTCGTGGTGACCAAAGGTGCCGGGCGGATTTCCGAGGTGAGCGCGCGTTTCACCCTCGATGCGATGCCCGGTAAACAAATGGCCATCGACGCCGACTTGAACGCCGGCCTGATCGACCAGAACCAGGCCAAGCTGCGCCGGATGGAAGTGGCCCAGGAAGCCGAGTTCTACGGTTCCATGGACGGTGCCAGCAAGTTCGTTCGCGGTGACGCCATTGCCGGCCTGCTGATTCTATTCATCAACCTGATCGGCGGCATGGCGGTCGGTATCTTCCAGCACGGCATGTCCTTCGGCGATGCCGGTCGGGTGTACGCCTTGTTGACCATCGGTGACGGTTTGGTGGCGCAATTGCCATCACTGCTTTTATCGACAGCTGCAGCGATCATGGTGACCCGTGCTTCCGGTTCGGAAGACATGGGCAAGCAGATCAATCGCCAGATGTTCGCCTCGCCCAAAGCGTTGGCCGTGGCGGCGGGTTTGATGGCGGTGATGGGCCTCGTGCCGGGCATGCCGCACTTTTCCTTTCTCAGCATGGCAGCGCTGGCGGCTGGCGGTGCGTACCTGTTCTGGAAGAAGCAGAACGTGGTCAAGGTCCAGGCCTTGCAAGAGGTCAAGCGTCAGCAGGAGCTGCTGCCATCGCCGGCTCGCGCTCAGGAAACCAAGGAGCTTGGCTGGGATGACGTGACGCCGATCGACATGATCGGCCTGGAAGTCGGCTATCGGCTGATTCCGCTGGTGGACCGCAATCAGGGTGGTCAATTGCTGGCGCGGATCAAGGGTGTGCGCAAGAAGCTGTCCCAGGATCTGGGCTTCCTGATGCCGACGGTGCATATCCGTGACAACCTCGACCTGGCTCCGAGCGCCTACCGCCTGACCCTGATGGGGGTGATCCTGGCCGAAGCGGAGATTTACCCGGACCGCGAACTGGCAATCAACCCGGGCCAGGTCTACGGCACGCTCAACGGCATTACCGCCAAAGATCCGGCTTTCGGTCTGGAGGCGGTCTGGATCGAAATCAGCCAGCGTGCCCAGGCTCAATCCCTCGGTTACACCGTGGTCGATGCCAGTACGGTAGTGGCAACCCACTTGAACCAGATTTTGTACAAGCACTCGAGCGAGTTGATCGGTCACGAAGAAGTGCAGCAACTCATGCAATTGCTGGCTAAAAGCTCGCCAAAACTGGCCGAAGAACTGGTGCCGGGCGTGGTGTCGCTGTCCCAGCTGCTCAAAGTATTGCAGGCGTTGCTGGCCGAACAGGTGCCAGTACGGGACATTCGCAGCATTGCCGAGGCCATCGCCAACAATGCCAGCAAGAGTCAAGATACTGCCGCGCTGGTGGCCGCGGTGCGCGTCGGTGTATCCCGCGCAATCGTCCAAAGCATTGTGGGGACTGACTCCGAGCTGCCAGTGATCACCCTGGAGCCAAGGTTGGAACAAATATTGCTCAATAGTCTTCAGAAGGCAGGACAAGGCTCGGAAGAGGGCGTTCTGCTGGAGCCAAGCATGGCTGAGAAACTGCAACGCTCGTTGATCGATGCGGCGCAGCGTCAGGAAATGCAAGGTCAACCGGTGATTCTGCTGGTAGCCGGTCCGGTTCGCGCGATGCTGTCGCGATTCGGCCGATTGGCAGTCCCGGGTTTGCATGTGTTGGCTTACCAGGAAATTCCTGACAACAAGCAAGTGACCATTGTTGCGACAGTAGGGCCCAACGGCTGAGGTAGTGGTTTATGCAAGTTAAGCGTTTTTTCGCCGCCGATATGCGTCAGGCCATGAAGCTGGTTCGTGATGAGCTGGGCGCTGATGCCGCCATCATTGGCAACCGCCGGATCGCTGGTGGTGTCGAGCTGACGGCTGCCCTGGATTACAAGTTGTCGGCGCTGGCTCCGCGCGTTCCGAACATGGAACTCGAAGACGAGCTGCGCAAGACCCAATCGCGGATCGTCACCGCCCAGGCCGAACTGAGCCTGCGCAGCGATGGCGAGAGCGATAAGTCCACCAATCGCCAATTGTTCGCCGGCCTGCCACTGACCGCCGCCGAGCCGCTGATCGAACCGACCTACACCGAACCCCGTCGTCCTGCACCGGCTGCGGCACCTGCCTCCGGCGGCGTCGACCCACGGGCGTTCGACTCGATGCGTTTCGAGCTCAACAGCCTGCGCGAACTGATGGAAGTGCAACTCGGCTCCCTGGCCTGGAATCAACTGCAAGGCAGCCGTCCGGCCCAGGCCAATCTTTGGCGTCGCCTGCAACGCATCGGCCTGTCCGGCCCGTTGTCGCGCGATTTGCTGGCACTGATTACCGATATTGAAGAACCTCGTCAGGCCTGGCGCATGTTGCTGGCCCACCTGGCGCGGATGATCGCCACACCGGAAGTCGAGCCTCTGGAAGAGGGCGGCGTGATTGCCATGGTCGGCCCCGCCGGCATGGGCAAAACCACCACCCTGGCCAAACTCGCGGCCCGTTACGTGCTCAAGTACGGCGCGCAAAATATCGCGCTGGTCAGTATGGACAGCTACCGTATCGGTGCTCAGGAACAACTCAAGACGTTGGGCCGGATCCTCAATGTGTCGGTGACTCACGTCGATCCGGGGCAGTCACTGGTACAGGCGCTGGAGCCCTTGCTGCGCAAACGCGTGGTGCTGATCGATACTGCCGGCCTTCAGGCCAGCGATCCGGCACTGCGCATGCAGCTCGAAAGCCTGGCCGGTCGTGGCATCAAATCGAAAAATTATCTGGTTTTGGCAACCACCAGCCAGAAACAGGTTCTAACGGCCGCTTATCACAGTTACAAGCGTTGTGGGCTGGCTGGCTGCATCCTGACTAAACTGGATGAAACGGCAAGTCTGGGCGAGGTGTTGAGCCTGGCCATCAGTCATGAATTGCCGGTGGCCTACCTGACCGATGGCCCGCGGATTCCGGATGATTTGCATCTCCCGCGTCGTCATCAGTTGGTCAGTCGCGCCGTAAGCGTGCAAATGCAAGAAGAACCCAGCGAAGAAGCCATGGCTGATATGTTCGCTGATATTTACCACAGCCCGACCAAGCAGGTCGGCTGAGGTACTAATGACAGTTTTTGTACCTACATCGATGGTCTGCCATGCATTGTTCCGTTTGTGAACGCGCAGCCAGTAATGTGGCCTCCGTCTAAGTAAGACAAGGTAAAGAAATTCATGGGCAGCATGCATCCCGTACAGGTGATCGCGGTGACCGGCGGCAAAGGTGGCGTCGGGAAGACTAACGTGTCAGTGAACTTGTCCCTGGCTCTAGCTGAGCTCGGTCGGCGCGTCATGCTGTTGGACGCCGATCTGGGGCTGGCGAACGTCGACGTCCTGCTGGGACTGACACCCAAACGTACGTTGGCCGACGTGATCGAAGGCCGCTGCGAGCTGCGCGACGTACTGTTGCAAGGCCCTGGCGGCATCCGCATCGTCCCGGCCGCGTCCGGCACACAGAGCATGGTTCATTTGAGCCCGGCCCAACACGCCGGCCTGATCCAGGCGTTCAGCGATATCGGCGACAACCTCGACGTGCTGGTGATCGACACCGCGGCGGGCATTGGTGACTCGGTCGTCAGCTTCGTGCGCGCAGCGCAAGAAGTCTTGCTGGTGGTTTGCGATGAGCCGACTTCCATCACTGACGCCTACGCACTGATCAAACTGTTGAACCGCGATTACGGCATGAACCGCTTCCGCGTCCTGGCCAACATGGCCCAGAGCCCGCAGGAAGGTCGCAACCTGTTCGCCAAGTTGACCAAGGTCACGGATCGCTTCCTCGACGTCGCCTTACAATACGTCGGTGCTGTGCCTTACGACGAAAGCGTGCGCAAGGCTGTGCAGAAGCAGCGCGCCGTCTACGAAGCCTTCCCGCGGTCCAAGTGTTCACTGGCGTTCAAGGCCATTGCACAGAAGGTCGATACCTGGCCGCTGCCTGCCAACCCGCGTGGGCACCTGGAGTTTTTCGTCGAGCGCCTCGTGCAACAAACCGCAGGACCGGTGCTATGACAGCCAGTGGCTACAACCTCTACAAGAAGTCGGCACGTGACGCGCAGTACGAGCTGATCGAGCGTTACGCGCCACTGGTTAAACGCATTGCCTACCACTTGCTGGCGCGTCTGCCGGCCAGTGTCCAGGTTGAAGATCTGATCCAGGCCGGGATGATCGGCCTGCTTGAAGTGTCAACCAAATACGACGCCAGCAAAGGCGCGAGTTTCGAGACGTACGCGGGCATACGAATCCGCGGCGCGATGCTCGACGAAGTACGCAAAGGGGACTGGGCGCCACGTTCGGTCCACCGCAATACCCGGATGGTCAGCGACGCAATTCGTTCGATTGAAGCTAAAACCGGTCGTGACGCTAAAGATCACGAGGTTGCGGCCGAACTCCAATTGAGTCTCGACGATTATTACGGGATTTTGAACGACACCCTGGGCAGCCGGTTATTCAGTTTCGACGATCTGTTGCAGGACGGCGAACACGAAGGGCTGCACGAGGATGGCGCCAGTGCACATCTGGAGCCGTCACGCGATCTGGAAGATGAACGCTTCCAGGCGGCGCTGGCGGACGCGATTGCCAATTTGCCGGAGCGTGAGCGACTGGTGTTGGCGCTGTACTACGACGAAGAGTTGAACCTCAAGGAAATCGGTGAGGTCCTGGGGGTCAGCGAATCTCGGGTCAGCCAGTTACACAGCCAGTGCGCGGCCCGTTTGCGGGGGCGTTTGGGGGAGTGGCGAGCGCGCTGAAGGCAGTGTGGGGACACTGCGAACGCGACTGGTGGGGTGTTGAACCGTACCGGTCCCGATCTGTTGTGCTCCAGACAGTCATCGAGTGCTTTGCCGGATTGATTGAAATGGCGCGTCCAGGTGCTGGGCGCGTTTAAGACTGCTTGGAGGTCGAATTGGACAAGAACATGAAAATCCTCATCGTTGATGACTTCTCAACGATGCGGCGGATCATTAAAAACCTGTTGCGTGACCTTGGGTTCACCAACACGGTCGAGGCCGACGATGGCACTACTGCCATTCCGGTGCTCAACAGCGGCAGCATCGACTTTCTGGTAACAGACTGGAACATGCCTGGCATGACCGGTATCGACCTGTTGCGCCACGTGCGTGCCGATGAAAAGCTCAAGCACCTGCCGGTGCTGATGGTGACCGCTGAAGCCAAGCGCGAGCAGATCATCGAGGCAGCCCAGGCCGGTGTTAACGGCTATGTGGTCAAGCCCTTCACGGCCCAGGCGTTAAAAGAAAAAATCGAGAAGATTTTCGAACGCATCGGTTGATGTGCGAAGCCACTGCGCCACGGGGGGAGCTATGGAGCATTACGAGTCTTCACAGGGCGATTTCGAATCGACTCTGAAAAAACACGCGGTCGAACTGGTCGAAAGCCTTGAAAAAGGCAGGTTCGGCGACGCTGTGCAATTGATCCATGAGCTCAATCAGACCCGTGACCGTGGCCTGTATCAAGAGGTGGGCAAGCTCACTCGCGAGCTGCATAGCGCGATCGTCAATTTCCAGATTGACCCGAACATGCCGCAAGCCGAGGAAGTCTCGCAGATCACGGACGCCACCGAGCGTCTGGGTTATGTGGTCAAGCTGACCGAGGCTGCTGCCAACCGCACCATGGACCTGGTGGAAAACGCCACGCCGCTGGTCAACGGCCTGAGCAACGAAGCCCAGGCCTTGAGCACCGACTGGGGACGGTTCATGCGTCGCGAAGTCGGGGCTGAAGAGTTCCGCGAGCTGGCTCGGCGAGTCGACGGTTTCCTGACACGCAGCAGCGA
The DNA here is from genome assembly GCF_019956495.1 of Pseudomonas sp. BF-B-26. Classification (NCBI taxonomy): domain Bacteria; kingdom Pseudomonadati; phylum Pseudomonadota; class Gammaproteobacteria; order Pseudomonadales; family Pseudomonadaceae; genus Pseudomonas; species Pseudomonas sp. BF-B-26. Next base: position 105,355 of record NZ_JAHBDP010000102.1, read on the forward strand.
AGACAATCGCGTTGTGTCGAGCAACCTCAACGACATTCTGCTCGCTCAGGATTACCAGGACCTCACCGGTCAGGTGATCAAGCGTGTGACCCAATTGGTCACCGAAGTTGAAAGCAACCTGCTCAAGCTCGTGCTTATGGCCAGTCAGGTGGACCGCTTTGCGGGCATCGAACATGACCGTGAAGCGATGCTGGCAGAAAAAGATCCGCAAAAACATCTCTCTCAGGGTGAAGGTCCGCAGATTCATGCCGATAAAAGAGAAGACGTTGTGTCCGGTCAGGACGATGTAGACGATTTGCTTTCCAGCCTTGGATTCTAGGAGCACCCCTACACATGAGCTTCGGCGCCGATGAAGAGATCCTTCAGGATTTCCTGGTTGAGGCCGGCGAGATTCTAGAGCAACTGTCCGAACAGCTGGTCGAGCTTGAAAGCCGACCTGATGATGCGGACTTGCTCAATGCAATTTTTCGCGGTTTTCACACTGTAAAAGGAGGCGCCGGCTTCCTCCAGCTCAACGAGCTGGTGGAGTGCTGTCACATCGCCGAGAACGTGTTCGACATCCTGCGCAAGGGTGAGCGTCGCGTCGACTCGGAACTGATGGACGTAGTTCTCGAAGCGCTGGATGCGGTGAACGGCATGTTTACCGAAGTCCGCGAGCGCAGCCCGATCACGGCTGCCACGCCAGAATTGCTGGCGGCACTGGCCCGTCTGGCCGAGCCGCAAACCGCCGATGAAACGGCACCGGTCGCCGACGTGGTGGAAGAACCTGCCGCCGAGAGCGAATCGGGTGACATCACCGATAACGAATTCGAACAACTGCTGGACTCGCTGAACGCCGTCAAGGCTCAGGCAGAAGCCCCGGCCGCTGTGCCAGCGCCGAGCAGCAATGCAGCGGCCAGCGACGAAATCACCGATGCCGAGTTCGAGTCGTTGCTCGATCAACTGCACGGTAAAGGCCAGTTCGCCGTCGATGCGGTAGCCCCGGCGCCAGCCACACCGGCTGCCCCGAAAGCGGCAGGCGACAGCTCCGATATCACCGACGACGAGTTCGAAGCACTGCTCGATCAGCTGCACGGCAAGGGCAACTTTGCCGTTGATGCGCTGGAATCGGCCATTGCTGCGGTCCCGGCCCCGGCTGCGCCCACCGCTAAAGCGGCTGGGGGCGATCTGATCTCCGATCACGAGTTCGAATCGCTGCTCGACGAATTGCACGGCAAAGGCAAGTTCACTGAAGTCGGTACCGCGTCGGGCGCCAGCGCTCCGGTTGCGGCGCCAGCGGCCAAGGCTGTTGCACCGAAACCCGTTGCCAAAGCGCCCGAGCCTAAAGCCGAAGCGCCGAAGCCTGCCGCTGCTGCCCCGGCTCCGGCCCGTGCCGCGTCCGCGCCGCCAGCGGAAAAACCGGCCAGCGAAGCCGAGACCACCGTGCGGGTCGATACCGCGCGTCTCGACGAAATCATGAACATGGTCGGCGAGTTGGTACTGGTGCGTAACCGCTTGGTCCGTCTGGGCCTCAACAGCGGCGACGAAGCCATGTCCAAGGCCGTGTCGAACCTCGACGTGGTCACGGCCGACCTGCAAACCGCGGTCATGAAGACCCGGATGCAACCGATCAAAAAGGTCTTCGGGCGCTTCCCGCGTCTGGTTCGCGACCTGGCTCGCCAGCTCAAGAAAGAGATCAACCTGGAACTGGTCGGCGAAGAAACCGACCTCGACAAGAACCTCGTCGAGGCCCTGGCCGACCCGCTGGTCCACTTGGTGCGCAACTCGGTCGACCACGGTATTGAAGAACCGGCCGAGCGTGAAGCGATGGGCAAGCCTCGCAGCGGCAAGGTGATCCTGTCCGCTGAACAGGAAGGCGACCACATCCTGCTGTCGATCTCCGATGACGGCAAGGGCATGGACGCCGACGTTCTGCGCGGCATTGCCGTGAAGAAAGGCTTGATGGACAAGGATGCAGCGGATCGCCTCAGCGAATCCGATTGCTTCAACCTGATCTTCGCGCCGGGCTTCTCGACCAAGACCGAAATTTCCGATGTCTCCGGACGCGGCGTGGGCATGGACGTGGTGAAAACCAAAATCGCCCAGCTCAACGGCACCATCAATATCTATTCGACCAAGGGCAAGGGCTCGAAGATCGTCATCAAGGTCCCGTTGACCCTGGCGATCATGCCGACGCTGATGGTCATGCTGGGCAACCAGGCGTTTGCGTTCCCGCTGGTGAACGTCAACGAGATCTTCCACCTCGACCTGTCGCGCACCAACGTGGTGGATGGCCAGGAAGTGGTGATCGTGCGGGACAAGGCGCTGCCCTTGTTCTACCTCAAACGCTGGCTGGTCAGCTCCGCCGCTCACGAAGAGCAGCGCGAAGGCCATGTGGTGATCCTTTCGGTGGGCACTCAGCGGATCGGCTTCGTCGTCGATCAACTGGTGGGCCAGGAAGAAGTGGTCATCAAGCCATTGGGCAAAATGCTCCAGGGAACCCCGGGCATGTCCGGCGCCACCATCACCGGTGACGGCCGCATTGCGCTGATTCTCGATGTTCCGAGCATGCTCAAGCGTTACGCCGCACGGCGTATTTGATTCTGGTGGGGCGGGGCGACTGAGCCTCGCTCCCCCTAACGGAGTGTTTATGGCAGTTAAAGTCCTGGTGGTGGACGATTCGGGGTTTTTCCGCCGCCGCGTCTCGGAAATTCTTTCAGCGGATCCGAATATCCAGGTCGTCGGCACGGCGACCAACGGAAAAGAGGCGATTGATCAGGCGCTGGCCCTCAAGCCAGACGTGATTACCATGGACTACGAGATGCCGATGATGGATGGCATCACGGCAGTGCGGCACATCATGCAGCGCTGCCCGACCCCGGTGTTGATGTTCTCCTCGCTGACCCACGAAGGCGCTCGGGTAACCCTCGACGCGCTGGACGCTGGCGCAGTGGATTTCCTGCCGAAGAATTTCGAAGACATCTCCCGCAACCCGGAGAAGGTCAAGCAACTGCTGTGCGAGAAGATTCTCAGCATCTCGCGCAGTAACCGTCGCGCCAACACCTACAGTGCTCCGGCACCTGTCGCCGCACCTGCCCCGACGCCTGCACCTTCGAGCGTCAGCAGCTACGGCAGCAGCGCGCCTGCGCGTCCGGCACCGGCCCCGATTCCGGCGCGTACCCACGCGCCAGCCTCGTCGTCGCCCGCGCCTAAACGCAAAGCCTACAAACTGGTCGCCATCGGCACGTCCACTGGCGGCCCGGTTGCCTTGCAGCGGGTTCTGACCCAGTTGCCGGCGAATTTCCCCGCACCGATCGTACTGATCCAGCACATGCCGGCTGCCTTTACCAAGGCTTTCGCCGAGCGTCTGGACAAGCTCTGCCGCATCAGCGTCAAGGAAGCCGAGGATGGCGACATCCTGCGTCCGGGCCTGGCGTTGCTGGCGCCGGGTGGCAAGCAAATGATGATCGACGGCCGTGGCGCGGTGAAAATCCTGCCGGGCGACGAACGTCTGAACTACAAGCCGTGTGTGGACATCACCTTCGGTTCCGCGGCCAAGTCTTACGGTGACAAAGTTCTGGCGGTCGTATTGACCGGCATGGGCGCCGATGGTCGCGAAGGCGCGCGTCTGCTCAAGCAGGGCGGCAGTGCAATCTGGGCTCAGGATGAAGCCAGCTGCGTGATCTACGGTATGCCGATGGCCATCGTCAAAGCCGAACTCGCCGATGCGGTGTACGGCCTGGACGATATTGGCAAGCATCTGGTCGAGGCTTGTATCTGATGGATGTTTTAAGCCTTATCGGGATCATCATGGCGTTTGTCGCCATCATTGGCGGCAACTACCTTGAAGGCGGTCACCTCGGTGCCCTGGCCAACGGCCCGGCAGCGTTGATCGTTCTCGGTGGGACCATCGGTGCGGCGCTGTTGCAGGCGCCGATGAGCGCCTTCAAGCGCGCCATGCAGATTCTGGCCTGGATCCTGTTTCCTCCGCGCATCGACCTCGCCGGCGGCGTCGATCGCGTCGTCAACTGGAGCCTGACCGCGCGCAAGGAAGGCTTGCTGGGTCTGGAAGGGGTGGCCGACGCCGAACCTGACAACTACTCGCGCAAAGGCCTGCAACTGTTGGTGGACGGTGCCGAGCCGGAAGCGATTCGCAGCATTCTGGAAGTGGATTTCTACACCCAGGAAAGCCGCGACATCGAAGCCGCCAAAGTCTTCGAAAGCATGGGCGGCTACGCGCCGACCATCGGCATCATCGGTGCGGTGATGGGCCTGATCCATGTGATGGGCAACCTGGCGGATCCCTCGCAACTGGGTAGCGGCATTGCCGTGGCCTTCGTCGCGACCATCTACGGCGTGGCCAGTGCCAACCTGGTGCTGCTGCCGATTGCCGCCAAACTCAAATCCATCGCTTTGCGGCAGTCGCGTTATCGCGAAATGTTGTTGGAAGGCATTCTGTCGATCGCCGAAGGTGAAAACCCTCGCTCTATTGAGTTGAAGCTTCAGGGCTTCATGGATTGATGGGGGTAATGGACTATGGCTCGTCGTCGGCAACCTGAAGAACATGTAAACCATGAACGTTGGCTGGTTTCGTACGCCGACTTCATTACGTTGCTGTTCGCTTTCTTCGTGGTGATGTACTCGATCTCTTCGATCAACGAAGGCAAGTACAAGGTTATTTCCGAAGCGTTGATCGGGGTCTTTACCGACTCCGACCGCGCCCTCAAGCCGATCCCGATCGGTGAAGAGCGACCGAAGACCGTGACCCCGGCCAAGCCGCTGGTTAAAGACGCCGAGCAGGTCGACGCCGGCATCGCGGGTGCCAGCGATCCGCTCAAAACCATCGCCGACGACATCAGCGCGGCGTTTGGCGACTTGATCAGTTCCAACCAGATGACCATTCGCGGCAACGAGCTGTGGGTCGAGATCGAACTCAATTCCAGCCTGTTGTTCGGCAGTGGCGATGCCATGCCCAGCGACATCGCGTTCAACATTATCGACAAGGTCGCTGCGATTCTGAAGCCGTTCGACAACCCGATTCACGTCGAAGGTTTCACTGACGATCAACCGATCCGCACCGCGCAATACCCGACCAACTGGGAGCTGTCCTCGGCCCGTTCGGCGAGCATCGTGCGCATGCTGGCGATGCAGGGTGTAAACCCCGGTCGCCTGGCGTCGGTGGGGTACGGCGAGTTCCAGCCAGTGGCCAACAACGCGACGGCCGAGGGGCGGGCGCGTAACCGTCGCGTGGTGCTGGTGGTGTCGCGAAATCTCGATGTGCGCCGCAGCCTCACGGGTACCGGAACGGCCAATGCGAAACCGGATGCCGCGTTGAAGCGTGCTGGCACACAAACTGCACCGACCCCGGTCAAGTCGCCGGGACGAGAGAGCGCCGTCAATTCTCCGTCACCCGCATTAATACGTTGAGCTATTTCTCGGTCCGCCATTTCGACCGGGAGGAACAATCCGAATGAGAGTCTGGGCCGTTGCCAATCAAAAGGGTGGTGTTGGTAAAACCACTTCCTCTATCGCTTTAGCCGGTTTGCTGGCCGAGGCGGGCAAGCGCGTGGTTGTGGTCGATCTCGACCCCCACGGCTCCATGACCAGCTACTTCGGTTACGACCCCGACAGCCTGGAACACAGCAGCTACGACCTGTTCCTGCACAAGGGCAGTGTGCCGCAAGGCCTGCCCGGTCAGTTGCTGTTGCCCACCAGCCACGAGAGTATTTCCCTGCTGCCGTCGAGCACCGCGCTCGCGACCCTCGAGCGCCAGTCGCCGGGGCAGAGCGGCTTGGGCCTGGTGATTGCCAAGAGCCTGGCGCAACTGTGGCAAGACTTCGATTACGCCGTGATCGACAGCCCGCCGTTGCTCGGCGTGCTGATGGTCAATGCCTTGGCGGCGAGCCAGCAATTGGTGATCCCGGTGCAGACCGAACACCTGGCGGTCAAAGGCCTGGAGCGCATGGTCAATACCCTGGCGATGATCAACCGTTCGCGTAAACAGGCGCTGCCGTTCAGCATCGTGCCGACCCTGTTCGACCGCCGCACACAGGCGTCCCTCAGCACGCTGCGGGTATTGCGCGACAAATACCCGGAAGAAATCTGGCAGGGCTACATCCCGGTTGATACCCGCTTGCGCGACGCTAGCCGTGCCGGCGTGACGCCTTCGCAGTTCGACGGCAAGAGCCGTGGGGTGCTGGCGTATCGCGCGCTGCTCAAGCATCTGCTGGCCGCACAACTTGTCCCGCAGGTGGCGTGAGATGAACTCATTACCTGTAGGAGCAAGGCTTGCCCGCGAAAGCTTCACTGCGGTTTTCATAGCTACACCGAGTTATCGTTCATCGCGGGCAAGCCTTGCTCCTACAACAACGGTGCGCGCATGAATCGGCCGGTCAAGATCACCTCGCGTCCGCAACTGGCGCTGCAGTCTTATCTGGACAGCTTGCTGATGGAGGCGACTGAAGAGTTGCCGCCGGAAATCGAAGCGTTGGTTGAAATCGTTGAGGTTGTTGAAGCGGTCGAAGTTGAAGCTGCGCTGGACGAGTTCCAGGCAGCGGTGCTTGAAGAGCAGGCTCGCGATGCGCAGAAACCCGCCGTGGTTGCCGCGCCAGTAGCAGCGCCTGTGGTGAAGGCTCCAGTGGCGTTGATCGAAGCACCCGCGCCGGTTCTCGCGCCGGTATCGACCATCGCACCGCTGCTGCAAGCCTTGGTGCCGCCGGTGGTCGAAGTCCATCGGCCGCCGAGCAACACGCCGCCACCCGTGGAAACCGATGGTCGCCCGTCCTGGGCCGCCGAGCCGTTCGAATGCCTGTTGTTCGATGTTGCCGGGTTGACCCTGGCGGTGCCGCTGGTGTGTCTGGGCTCGATTTATTCGTTGGCCGGCCACGAGCTGACGCCGCTGTTCGGTCAGCCGGAATGGTTCCTCGGGATCCTGCCGAGCCAGGCTGGCAATCTGAAAGTATTGGACACCGCGCGTTGGGTCATGCCCGACCGTTACCGCGACGATTTCCGTCAGGGCCTGCAATACGTTATTTCGGTTCAGGGCTACGAATGGGGGCTGGCGGTGCATCAGGTCAGCCGCTCGTTGCGCCTGGACCCGAACGAAATCAAATGGAGAAGTCATCGAGGTCAGCGGCCATGGCTTGCCGGCACGGTGATTGAGCACATGTGTGCGCTGCTGGACGTTTCCGCCCTGGCCGAGTTGATCGCCAGCGGCGGGGCAAAGCACATGAGCGGCAGCAAGCCGCTACACAAACCGACATAGCTGCCGACATAACAAGTATGCGACGGCATTGTTGAATGCCGCCTGAAGAACACACACCGCCAGAAGCGGTTTTTCGAGGGGTCAGGGTATGAGTAATCAAGCGACGAATGCAAAAGGTTCTGAAGATCCGATCCTGCAATGGGTAACCTTCAAACTGGACAACGAAACCTACGGCATCAACGTGATGCGCGTTCAGGAAGTCCTGCGTTACACCGAGATCGCCCCGGTCCCGGGTGCCCCGAGCTACGTGCTGGGCATCATCAACCTGCGCGGTAACGTGGTCACCGTGATCGACACCCGTCAGCGCTTCGGCCTGATGAATGCCGAGATCAGCGATAACACCCGTATCGTCATCATCGAAGCCGACAAGCAAGTCGTCGGGATCATGGTCGACAGCGTGGCCGAAGTGGTTTACCTGCGTCAGTCGGAAATCGAGACCGCGCCGAACGTCGGTAACGAAGAATCCGCCAAGTTCATTCAAGGCGTGTGCAACAAGAACAACGAACTGCTGATCCTGGTCGAGCTGGACAAGATGATGAGCGAAGAAGAATGGTCGGACCTGGAGAACATCTGATTGATTCTTGAGGTAGCGGTCATTGTCCTGTTCCTCTTCTGGGCAGGCACGCTGGCGATGTTTCTGGCGTACATACGAGGCCAACGACTGATCGCCGCGCAACAGGCTCAGGGCGATGCGCTGCGCGATCAGCGCATCAAGGACCTGGCCAGGCGCGTCGAGGACTACCAAAGCGGCAACGTGCGCATGGGTGAAGACCTGCACGAACTGCGCGCGGTGGTTGGCCCGTTGCCGGACAAACTGGCTCAGCTGGAACAGCGCGATCCGTCGAGCCTGTCGTTTGCCCAGGCGGCAAAACTGGTCGGTATGGGCGCGAGCGTCGATGAACTGACTCAGTCCTGCGGCTTGACCCAGGCTGAGGCGGAGTTGATGAGCAAGTTGCACAAGAACTAAGCAATCAAGAGATCGTAGCCTTTGGCAGTGCCTGCTGGATATTCAGTGTAGGCACTGCTGAACGCTACGATTTTTTTTGCCTGGATATTGAACATCTTGTGCATTTTGGAGGGGGAAGTCGAACTGGTTAGTACGATTGTTTGGTGTGTGCGCCCAAAATCCACATTCCAGTATTTAATATTTAAATTGTAGCGATATTTTTACGGGGTATCGCATAGGTAGCCGTTTTTTGATGGAGGGTCCTGTTGATTTATATTATTTCAACTGATAAGTTTCCAGCCTTCGATTTTGTTGTGTGTTTTCGTGATACATAACGTCAGGATATCCATAAAAATAATACAAGGATGATCGGGGATGTTGTCGGACAAGGAGTGCATGGATGCCGAGCCCAAGGAAAGACTTTATCGACTTCATGATGGTCGGGGCCTGTATCTTGAAGTGAAGTCCACGGGTGTAAAAGCGTGGCGTTACCGATTCACCCTGCACGGCAAGGCTTCGATGTATGCCTTGGGTAAGTTTCCCGAACTAAGCCTGGAAGACGCACGTCTGGCGTGTATTGCAGCCAGCCATCAGGTAGAACGCGGTATCAATCCGGCTCACGCGCGCAAATCCGAAAAAATAAAATACATCCTTGATGCTTCCCAGACATTTGAGCTGATGGCGCAACGTTGGCTGGTGTCCCGCCCGTGGGCGTCGATCACTAAAATTCGTAGGCTTTCATTGCTGCAAAAAGTGGCTTTTCCGGTTATCGGAAAACAACCCGTGTCCGCAGTTACCGCCGACCATATTCGCTTTATTGTCGACGCGGCGGTAGAGCGCGGTGCGGTCAGCGTTGCCTTGCAAGTGGGGCGAACAATCAACGCTATTATTGAGTTTTCGCTGCGCAACAGGGGAGTGTTCCATGAAGCCCCGTCGCATTATTACAATCCAAAGCACACAACAGCCCAGGCATTACCCGGTCGCGATGCAATATTGACTGAGTATGAGGCGCGACAGCAGAAGTTGAAGTTTCGGTGTTATGCCGAGCTGCAGAAGTTGAGTTCCTGCGGCACCCAGACTCTGTCAATGGCCGAGTGGCCCGAGTTCAATCTTGATCAGCAAGTATGGGAAATCCCCGCGCAGCGTAGTCCGACAGGGGATCAGTTGTCGCTGCGTCTTCCCGGGTCGGTCGTGGGGTTGTTGAAGGAGCTGGCGGCTATCATTGGCCAGCAACGGTACGTGTTTCCCAACAAGCATCGCAGTGGCCCTATGTCAGTGCGGTCCTTGAAACAGGGCCTTGCCGTTCTATCCTGATCTTCACGGCCGGGCCTTTGTTTCGCTTTCTCAATCAAAAAATTCTCCACTCTCTTCGTTGTATTGACAGGTCGGCTGCCTCGGCACCGGCCTGTTATTCATTTTTGACCTTGATTAATCATGATGTTGCCGTCGCCTCGGTTGATGCGGTCTTATGGGGCTGCCTCAAAAAAGTGCATTCGCGTCGAGTGTGAAATAAAAAGGGGTGATTAATCTTTGGGTCAATAATACTTCATCAGTTTGTTTGTTCTCGAATTGACAAAGTACCCATCGTATCTGGCTTTTTAGATGTTCTCCTTGTCGAGTATTATGATGAGTACAAATCTGCACTATGTCGCTCGGAAGCTCTACTTTGCTGGGCCTTGTATTGGTTGAATTGCACGGAGTGCAATTCTGATATAAAAACTGTATTGGGGGTAGAGGGACGCTCAAAAAAAACAATTGATTGTCTCTTGGGTGAGGGGTTTTCTTCTGTTGGGATTTGAAATACCTTTTGTGTCGGGATGATATCTGCAACACAAAACAGCATCGACTATCGAATGCTGAAAATAATAAGGAATTATATGTATCTCGATAAGGTCAAGGAAATCACCGCGAATATTCTTTTTCTGGATTCGCCAAGCAATATTGATGCTGACGCCTCTTTTGAGCAAATTGGTTTTACTTCAATTGACTTTATTGACTTCTGTTATGAGGTCAAGGCTCAAATAAGCCAAGATATCGAATCGCATGATATCTGGCCGTTTGCGCAACTTTTGGTTGATCCCCTGTTTTGTTCCGCAGGGCGTTGGACCGAGAAAGGCAAAGCGCGTGTCAATGAAATATTAGGGCTTGAAGCCGATGTTGAACTTGATCCAAAGTCTCTGGATAAATACTGGACACCTGGATTCTGCGCCCATCGGATCGAGACCGTTCTGAATGCCTAGTCTATTTATCACCGGCTATGGCATTGAACAGGCGGCATTGAATACGGATGAACTGCTTCAACGCTTGGCTGAGCCGCCGGTTCCTTTGCTGGACCATCAGCCAAGGGAGGCTAAGTTGTCAGCGGCGCTTGTTCCACACATCGCGCGCGAAGATCGCGCGATGCTGACCCCGCAAACGATATGTAGCCTTAATGTCGGTTTCGCGGCCATGAACATGGCCGAGCAATGTGTTGCTTTCACGCCGGCTGAGAAAGATGCCATGTGCGTGTACACCACCTATGAAACGGTCCGTGATTTTCATGAGGTGGTCTGGCAGTTCAAATTCTCCAGCGAGGCTTATGCCGATAAGGCGGATTTGCTCCACAACCTGGGGAAAATGGCCAACGCCGTGCATCCTTTGCGACTGTTTCGCAAGTTGCCCACCAATGGTCTCTACCATTTATCAAAGCTCTTCGGGCTTCGTGGGGGTGGTTATCCGTTGCGCAAGATGTCATTGGGGGGACTCTCGTTGCTGGAGGAGGCTTTTTATAACCTGCCTTGCAGCGAGTCGAGCGGCGCCTTGATTTGTGCTTACGGTGACATGTTGAAAGCCGATAACGCCCAAGTGTTTAAAAAGATGGGCTTGATCGATACCAGCGAGCCACATCGCTCAAACGTCCAGGGTGCCAGCGGTGCGGTGTCGCTGGTGGTCGAGACCGGGGAACGGGTTTCCCGATCTCAGGTCCAGCCGCTGGCAGAAGTGTTGTTGGCGATCAGTCGGTTCTCTACCAGTATGTTCGCCACTCGCCAGGATTGGGTCGAGGCGTACGCACAACTTCAACCGTGGGTCCGTGAAAGTCATCCGATCGTGGTGCTTTACGACAATGGCGCACCCGGTATCGGTGAGGCGGAGGTGCAGGCATTGGAGAGCAGCCTGAGCACATTCGAATTACGTCGATACAAACCCTGGTCGCGGTATGCGGTGGCCACCAGCGGCCTGGTCGATCTGGTGTGCGCATTGGCCGACCCGTCGATCGAGCCGGGACGCGTCATCATCATCCATGGCGAAGGTGCCGGGATGGGGTTGGGCTTGATCGTGTTGCGCAAGTTATCAACGCCATCAGCGAGGTTGTTGTCATGAGTCAGCAAAGGGTTGTCATCAGCGGCTTCGGCTGTTGCACACCGTTGGGCGATCACTATGCAGCCATTGAGGAATCGCTGCGCGATGGATGCTCCGGCGTAAGAAAAATCGCCAAATATGACACCGCTACGTTCAAGAGCCATTTTGCCGGGATTCCCGAATCGGGAAACTTTCCAACCCAGGGCGTACTGCAGCGATTCAGTCATGATGAGTTCTATACCCGTACCGCCATGGAAAATCTGCTGGCCTCGGTGTGCTTCGATCCAGGCGCGATCGGTGAGCATCGGATCGGTTGTTTTCTGGGGGTCGACGAACCCGTGGTGGACATCGCGCAAACGGTCAACCTGGCGTACGACCTGAATAAGGTGGATGGGCAGTTCTCCAATCTTGACTCGGCACTCGAGAAGCATTTTCGCGTACAGGACTTCATTCGTTACGATCCGACCAATGCGTTGCGGACCGTGCATAAGTTCGTGCCGTTCAAGGGCCCTGCCTCGGTGCACCTGGGGTTGTGCTCTGCTTCCCTGCAAGCCATAGGCACCGGTTTTCAAGCCGTACGGCAGGGGCGCGTGGATGCCGCGATCGTTGGTGGTATCTCGGCCAAGGTCACCGCTGAGCATTACATTGGGCTTGAGTCGGTCGATATTATCGCCACCGATGAACGACTCGATCCCACGGGGCTGTCACGGCCCTTCGATACGCGGCGTTCGGGTTATCTGCCCGCTGAAGGTGCGGTGCTGTTTCTTGTCGAATCCCTGGACGCTTGCCTGAAAGCCGGGCGTGAACCGTTGATGGAACTAGTGGGTTTTGGTACCAGCACCAACGCCAGCCATATCGTCAAGCCCGCCCCCGACAGTGCCGAGATGAAACTGGCCATGACCCGGGCGTTGAGTAACGCCGGATTGCAGGCGCGTGATATTGGCATGGTCAATGCGCATGGGACCTCGACGATCCTGAATGACTTGCACGAGTCCGCAGCCATTTGCGCAGTGCTTGGAGAACAGGTGCCTGTCACCGCCAACAAGTCTTTGCACGGGCACATGATTGCCGCCGCTGGGGCCATGGAAACGCTCAATACATTGATCAGCCTGCGTTCGGGGTTTATTCCGGGAACGATCAATCTAGAGTCCAAGGATCCTGACTGCCTGGCCAATGTTTCTCCGTTCACCCTGCGGCGTCCTGTGGATTACTGCCTTAAAAACTCCTTCGGAATGGGCGGCCTGGCCGCGTCGATGATATTTAAAAGAATCGGATAATGACTATAAAAAGCCGCACTTCGTTTGATATCGAGAAATTCAACAAGATGGTTGGAGAGTATGCGGAACAGGCTTACCCGCTGGATTTGCCAACGGTCACGGGGTATGACGATTTCGTGCAGAAATACCCGCCATTGAGCAAGAAAGCGCTCATGGAGGTGAGTGATGCGCTGATTGATGCTAACAAGCTCAAACATTGTTATGTCATCTCTACATCGGGTACCACCTCGGCACCCCTGGTCCTGGCCAGTCGTATTTTTCAGCGCGTCACCGAGGACAGCTACCCCTATCAGGTTCGCGGTTTCATGGCCGAGCATGTTTTTTGTGCTGACGATACCGTGGTGAACCTGCTGACTGCCGGCTGCCTGGGTTACAACTACGAAGGGATGTGCCGGATGCTCGAACCGATCGGCTCGACGGTGTTGCCGGTGGGGCGTCCCGACGTGATGAACAACATGCCGTCGTTGCTCGCCACCATGCGCCGTTTCAACGCAAACGTATTAGTAGGTTCACCGACCGGGATCATCCAGGTTGCGCAGGCAGCAGAAAAGCTCGATGTGGATCTGGCGATCACCAAGATCGTTTTTGTCGGGGAGGCATTCCATCTGGGCAAGCGCGGATATATTCAGCGCCTGTGGCCCAAAGCCCGGTTCTATAGCTTGTACGGTGCCACGGAACTGGGGTTTGCAGCGGTGAACACACCGGCCATGGAGCCGCATCAGCACTTGATACTGTCCGACTGGTTCTTTATGGAACAGACCGATGCCGGCGAGTTGCTGGTCACCGATCTGAAGGCCCCGGTGGTGCCCATCATTCGCTACCGAATAGGTGATGTCGCAGAGCTGACCCAAGGGGAGGACAATCACTACTACCTCAAGATCGGTCAACGCGTCGCCGAGGAGTTCAGTCTCGGCGGTCACCGGATCAGCCTGACGCTGATCGAACAGGCCTTGGTCGCCGCCAATGCGCCGTCAGAGGCGTTTCAGGTACGTCTGTCGACCACCGATGCCGGCAAGGACTGTGTCACGGTGCTCGTCGATGTCGAGCCATCGGTCATGAATGCCTCTTGGTCGGCACGCCTGGAAGATCAACTCTTCCATATTCCGAAGTTGAAGGAGGCGGTGACGCGCGGTGTAGCCGTGGTCAAGTGGGCGAGTAATGCAGACTTCTCCTATAACCCACGGGGTAAGCTCAACCGTTTGCTCGACCATCGCAATCAACCTTCGATTGCGGGCTGATCGTCACTGTTTGTCTCAGGCATGTGCAGTGCCAAGGGGTTTCTATGTTGGACATTTTGCGTGGTACGCCGCTGTGGGTTTATGCGGTTTTCTTCATCGTGACGTATTACGGCGTCATTGCCTGTTTCAAGAATCATGAGTCGAAAAGGTCGCTGCAAATTACCCCGGTGATTTTCGTCGCCATTTCCCTGGCCTCGCTGAAGCTCTCCCACGGGTTCGTGATTCCGCTCTCGGTTTATGCCCTGGGATTGCTGGCGGGGTGGTGGCTGGCTTTGCGCTTCTACTCGTATCACAACGTGGAACGCGAGGGTGAGCACCTGGTGCTGGGTGGCACGATCAAGGTATTGATTGTTTATTGGTGTTTCTTTGCCTGGCGTTACTACAGTGGTTACCAGGCGGAGATGCATCCCGAGCGAGCGCAAGACGTGTCGTTGGCGGCCTGGTCGGCATTGGGGTCTGGACTTATCAATGGTTTGATTGTCGGCCGCTGCCTCAGGTTGCTGCGCTTTTTCAAGGTCGGAGATGTGACAGCGGCGCCTTCCAAATGACGACTTATCTGCAGATGTGCCCCCCCGTCGACCAGTCGGAACATGGCTGGAGCAGTCGAGTGAATGAGGGCGGCTTCGATCATTACATCGAAGGCTATGGCGCAGTCGTTGTGCTATTCGAACTGCTCAATCAGTTTGCGGTGCGATGTGTCCGCGGGGCTTGCGGCACGACACCGTCGACACACTACGTCCCGGCATTGATTACCGGTCTGCGAGTCTTGAATCCCAAACGGATATCGCAATTGACGGGGCGGGTCAGCATCGACAACGGCGCGGGGCGTGTCGAAGTGTTCGCTACGCTTGATTGCGGCGCCCAGGATTATGCGTTGGCGACCATCACGGTTTTAAGCCTGAAGGAGCGGCAGCCATGATCAAGCTCATGATTCCATGGCTGTTGTTTCCTTATCTGATTGAGTGGTTCAACGGCAACTTTGCGAAGGCGGCCCTGGCGGTCTCCTTTTTGATGTTTGTCTTGTGTTACGACAACCTTCGAAAGGGCTTCGTCATTGAGTGCTCGCTGGTTACTTGTCTGCTCGGGATGGCATTGGTGTCGGTGTATTGGCCAGGGCTCTCTACGTTCGAAAACGTCAAACTCCTGCTATATGGCGTGCTGACCGGTATCGGATGGTCGAGTGTATTGCGCGGACAACCGTTCACCTTGCAGTACGGCGGCGAAGGCGTTGATGACAATGCCCGTCAGTCGACTGAGTTTTTCGATATCAACAACACCATCACCAAGGCATGGTGCATGACCTTCTCGATAAACGCGGTATTGGCAGGTTTGAGTCTGGTGTTTGAAGCGTACTGGCCGGTTTTCCTGATCGGTTCTTACATGAGCATTTTGGTGGCATCGGTCATTACGGAAGTCTTCCCGGATGCCTACTTCAGCAAAAGGATTTCGGCTAATGGATGAGTTGCAGATTTTTCGAGAGGACGCCGTTGTGGTCTCGGCCCAGCGCTTCGACGCTTGCCTGACCGTCAACGCTACGGCGCCGATCTTCGCAGAGCACTTTCCCGATTATCCGATTGTCCCAGGCGCTTGCATCATTGGTTTCGTCGGTGACTGTATCGCCCGGATGAAAGGGACGGCTGTCGAGGCGTTTACGGTTTCACGGGTCGCTTTTCTCGAGCCGATCATCCCAGGGTTGTCGCTTCGTCTGGTGATCGATAAAAAGCCAGGGGGTCAGAGCCCTGACAACCAATACAGTTTCAGAATCCATCACGAGCTCATTAATTTTTGCCGTGGCGTGATTTCGCTGGAAGGAGAGGGCGCATGAGCGGCATTGCGGTAGTGACGGGTGGCACCCGGGGCATCGGCCGTTGTATCGCCGAACAGTTTCTTGAAGCCGGTTATAAGGTGTTCGTTACCTATGCTCGCGACGAACAGGCTGCGGCCCGTTTCATGGCGGACTTCCCTGGCTTGAACGCTGTGCAGCTGGATGGTCGGCGAATTGATCAGGTGCAGGCCTTGTGTGATCGCATCCGCCTCGAAGGCGTGCCCACGGTGCTGGTCAATAATGCCGGTATCACCGGAGACGGGATTTTCTTGAATACCAGCCATGAAATGTTTCAACAGGTGATGGACACCAACTTTGGCAGTACCTTGAATTACTGCAACGTCTTCGCACCGGTGATGGCCGCCGCCCGCTTCGGCAATATCATCAACATCAGTTCGGTGGCCGCGACTAAAGTCAAACTTGGCAATACCGCCTACGGATGTGCGAAAGCAGCCATTGAACGATTGACGCTTGGGTTGGCACTGGAGTTGGCAAGATTTAACGTGAAAATCAACGCCGTTGCTCCGGGGTTTGTCGATACTGATATGTTCAAGGCCTTTGCCCAAGGGGGCGAGCGCGATATTTTAAAGTCGATACCGGGACGAAAGATAATGCAGCCTGAGGAAGTAGCCAATATTGTCTTTTTGTTGGCGAGCCGTCAGTTCAATACAGCCGGCTCTGTTATTAAAGTGGGTAACGGCGAAAATATCGGGTAACCACTTCCTGGTTCTAATCACGCCAACATTCCTTCTTCCGATATAAAAGATTCCGCCCTGTTTTAGCGAGGTTGCATCTGTGAGTGCCGAAACGGTTTCATCGTGCCTGCGAGAGGCGCGCGCCTCTTTAGTACCTGACTGGCTGGCGCTTTACTTCAAGAGAATCAAGCTGGATGTACCCACCGATATAAGTGCCGACACGCTGACTGATATCCACTTTGCCCACGCCAGTACCATCGCGTATGACATGCTCGATGTTTTTCTTGGCATCGCGCCTTCCTTTGACATGGATCAGATCGGCGACAAATTGATTTCGGGCGGCCGGGGCGGCGGTTGCACGCAAATGAACGGTTTGCTGGCCGTGGTGCTGGAAACACTTGGTTTCAGTGTCCGGCGAAGTCTGTCGGCGGTATCTCGTGAAGACGGGGCCATGAACCTGTCGACCCATATGGTGTTACTGGTGCGGGTCGAGGATGAAGAGTGGATATGTGACGTTGGATTTGGCTATCGGGGCTTTTTGTACCCCTTGCGCTTATTGCACAACGCGCAGGTTGTGCAAGGTGTTCATGAATATCGAGTGCAACGGGTTGGCACCTCCATGTGGGGCATCCAATATCGGCGCGGTGTGCAATGGATAAACATGTATGTACTACGAGACGCCAGTTACGACGCTCATGAATTCGTGGTCGGGCAGTTTTTCAACGCCTACTCACCGTTGTCACCCTTTAAAAACAATCTGGTGTGTGCCCGGCCATCTCTTCAGGGGGGCTGCTATCTAATCAATAATGTTTTGGTGTCCATCCAGCAGCATGCGCGCAATCGCCGCATTGTCACGTCATGCCATGAGCTGGTGGAGGTGTTGGATGAATACTTCGATATTGAACTTGAGGCTTGCGACTTTGTGTCGCTGCCCGTCGATATATTTAATGGTTCACGGTCACTAAAGGAATAATAAAATGCCGTCTTGTTTAATTGCCAACCCTGTATCAAACGCCAATATTCTGGTTCGTTATCTGAAAGAGCGAGGGGTTGATTGCTACGCGATCATTGAACTCGATAAAGTGGCGCGGATTCCGAAACTCAATGCGAAAAAGAAAGGTGAGTTTCAGGCCGAACTCTATAAAGGCATATTTACCAGCGAAGACCAATTACCTCCC
Source organism: Pseudomonas sp. BF-B-26 (assembly GCF_019956495.1). Taxonomy (NCBI): domain Bacteria; kingdom Pseudomonadati; phylum Pseudomonadota; class Gammaproteobacteria; order Pseudomonadales; family Pseudomonadaceae; genus Pseudomonas; species Pseudomonas sp. BF-B-26. The sequence goes on from NZ_JAHBDP010000102.1 coordinate 123,096, forward strand.
GTGGAGAGTGGTTTGTTCGATGCTGTGTTGGCGGGCAGTGAAAATGGTGTGTTTCTAGCGGAAAAACTCGCCGCTCATTATTCGTTGCCAGGGAACGACCCGGCTACCTCCTTTCGACGTCGACACAAGGACCAGATGCAGCACTCGCTGGCACAAGCGGGGCTGGCATTTATTCCCACCCTTGTCCTCGACGGGCCCGAAAGTGTAGGGCCGGCGATTGCAGAGTGGGAGCACTATCCCTGCATTCTCAAGCCGCAATCGTCCGCCGGTGGCGAAGGTGTGCAACGGTGCAACAACCGCGCTGAGCTGCAACACGCGCTGGACAGTACCTCTTGGGACACGTTTTCTGCGACCTGGACGGTCAACGACCACTTTTTGATCCAGCCCATGATTCGAGGGCCTGAGTATGTGGTGGACATGGTGGCTTGCGCCGGCCAATACGTGGTTTCAGCAGTTTGTCGCTATGTTCGCAGTGACGAACTAGACATTGTCGGCTGCGACTTCGTCAAAAAGTTCACCTTCATGCTGCCGCTCGACGCGCCGGTCTGCCAGGCCTTGAGCGAGTACGCCAAGCGCGCTGCCAAAGCCCTCGACATCACCTATGGCGCGGTGCATATGGAGTTGCTCATGGGGACGGACGGGCCGGTGATGATCGAGGCTGCGGCTCGCATGCACGGCACCATCACCCCGAAATTGTTCGTCGAGTGCTACCAATCATCGCTGCTGGAGCAGGTGTACGAGGCGTATTTCGGCGATGCCGGCAACATGCGCGATGCAGTGCTCAAATCCCCGGCCATTGTTTCTGATGTCATTTGCATCGAAAGTGGTGTTTTTTCAATCAGCGAACCGTTGCTGGAGCAAAGCCTGGCGCAATTGAAGTCCTTCAAGGGCTATGTCTGCGTCATCGGTGAAGGCGACGATTACAAGCCGACCCACGATTTGATTTCGTCACCGATGAATGCTTGTTTCTGTGACACCGATACCGATCGGTTATGGGCCGATGTGACCGCGTTTGATCAGGCGGCAGAGCGCCTGTTGGGTGGGGTCGCTTTTGGCGAGGATGGCTGGCGCTCGATTCGCCGTACCTATGACGAGTACCTGGTGGGCTGACAGGCTCGGATGACGAACGCCGCCCGAGGGGCGGCATTCTGAGCAGGAGGGTGTTCGGTATCAAGTCAGCCATCAACGTCAAAAAATCACCGAATCAATAGTCATCCCCGCGATCGGTAATGTCCTTCTCCACCATCGGCGTATCCGGATCATGCCCCGCCGGGAACTTGCCCTTCAGATTCCACGCAAACGCAATAATCTCGGCAATCGTGCGATACAACTCCTGCGGAATACTCTCCCCCAACTCCATCCGCGCCAACAGTTTCACCAGCTCGGGGTTTTCGTAGATCGGTACTTCGCATTCGCGGGCAATCTTCAGAATGGCTTCGGCCAGTGCTTCGTCACCTTTGGCCGTGAGGGTAGGGGCGTGGCTGCCGTCGTACTTGAGGGCGATGGCCTGGCGCGGGGTGTTGGGGTTTTTCATGCGGTTTCGTCGACCCAGCGTTGTTCGAGACGGGTTTGAGGGCCTTGTGGCGGTGTGCCGAGGTGGCAATCGAGATCGCCGACATTCAGGCCGGACGCCAGCAGACGCTGGCGCAGTTCGGCCAGATGACTTTCGATCAGGCTGGCGGTGTACGGGCGTTCGGCCCACAACTGGCTGGACAGGCTGCCTTTGATCAGTTGTGCCTGAATCTGCAACGGGCCCAGGGGCTCCATGTCGAACGCCAGGTCCACTCGCCACAATTGTTGTTTGGGTTCGCGCTCGTCGCGGCGTTCGTTTTGCTGATCCTTCTCGGGCGCTTCTTCGCGCTGGAACTTGACCTGCAACGGCACGATGTCCTGCAGATTGCGCATCGGGATTTCCAGTTGCCAGGTACTCATCAACCGACCGTCGTCAGTGACGCCGGTCTGTTCCAGGCTCGACAGTTGATGACTTTGCAGGCGTGAAACCGCCGCTGCAGCCAAACGCAGCAAGTGTTCGAGATCGCCTTCGCCGTCCATGCTTTGGAGCAGGCGCTCGGGCAGCGGGAAGCGGGTTGGCGGCGGTTTGGCGCTGACCTGACCGAGCATGCCGAGGGCGCTGCGCACGAAGCTCGGCATGGCCTGGGCCAGTGTGTTGGCGGCAATGATCGCGCTGAGATTGGTGTTGGCCGGCAGGCCTGGCGTCAATTGTGCGATCAGCTTGAGCAGATCACCTTTCATGTCCGGGGCCAGCGTCGGGTTCTGACCGCTGAGCAATTTGGCTTCAAGGAACAGGCCGCTATTGGCCAGTGCCTGGGCCAGCCCCTTTGGGGTGCTGAGTTGTTGAGCATCGGGCAGGCCGGCGAGCAACTTGTCGACGGCGGCACGCAGATCACTGGACGTCTGGTCCGAGGCCGGCAGGTTTTGCAGGAGTTTGAGCAGGCCATCCAGCGAGCCTTGGCGGCTCTGTTGGTTGACCAGTTGCTGGGTCACCGCCAATTGCTCCTGGCGGCTGCTCAATGGCACGAACTTCAATGTCTGGGTGTCCTGCACCAGCGCGCTCAGCAAGGTGCCGATGCGCAGCGGCGTCGGGCTGTCGATGTTCAGGGTGCTGCCGCTCAACGCGGTGTTGAGCAAGCTCACCATCGAGCGAAACACCGTCGGCTGGCCCGGCACCTGCGGCAACACTTGAGAGGTCAGTACTTTGCCTTGCAGCAGGGTGCCGACGGGCAGTTGCGCCGTGTCGATACGGGTGAGAGTGGCGATGCTGGAGGCGATGGCCTGTTGCACGGTGACGGCCAGATTACTCGCCGACGGCTGAGTGATCGCCAGGCTGGTGCCCTGAGGCAACGGTTGGCTGCTGGTGGCCTGGACCGTGGTCTGACGGCCGCTGTCGAGGGTGACCTTGAGCAACAGTTGAAAGGTTTGATCCGCCTGCTTGAGCGACAGCACTTCGGCCTTGGCGGTCTGGCCGGCAGTGATCAGGCCCTCCATCGGCGTCAGTAACTTCAGCAGGTCGCCACTCACCACCAGCGGTCGCGAAGTCGCGGGCGTGGTTTGCGGGAGCGGAAGGATGTTCATTTCGCCTGTCATACGCGGTCACAACCTGAGGAAATTGCCCTCTTGAACAGGGCGTGTTGACGTTAAATGATGGATCGCGTTGGCGTTGTGAGCGGGCCAGGCAAGGCGCAAGACGCCGGTAAGGGTCGTTTCCTTACCAAGTCTTGCAACGCAGCATGGCTCGCTCACAACGCCAACCCGAAGGGCCGCTACCCCGGAAGGCGCAATACGTCGTTACTCGTTACATACTTGGAATACCAATCTTCGCTTCTCATGCCTAGTCTTGCGCCTTCCGGGGTAGCGGCGCGACCATCATTTAACGTCAACACGCCCTGTTGGGGCATGGCATGTATAATGCCGCCCCGTTGCACTCGGGGCGCTGAAAACATTTCAAATACTTGATCCAGCTCCTTAGAACGGGCCGCCAATGCATTTATCCTGCATATCTTTAACGGCCGCTCCACTGCCGACTTGAACCCAAAAGGCCCGTGATCTCTTGACCAGTCCTGTCCTGCAAACCGTTGCCCTCGCCTGTGAGCGAGACCTTCGGCTGCTCTTCGAAAATCTCGAATTGAGACTGGCCAGTGGCGAAATGTTGCAAATCAGCGGCCCCAACGGCAGTGGCAAAACCAGCCTTTTACGCCTGCTTTGCGGGCTGATGCAGCCGACTGCCGGTCAGGTGCTGCTCAACGGCCAGCCATTGAACGAGCAACGTTTTGAGCTGGCGCGTAACCTGCTGTGGATCGGCCATGCCGCCGGGATCAAGGATTTGCTGACGCCGGAAGAGAATCTGAGCTGGCTTTGCGCCTTGCATCAACCGGCCTCCCATGAGGCGATCTGGCAGGCGCTGACCGCTGTCGGACTGCGCGGTTTCGAGGATGTTCCTTGCCATACGCTGTCTGCCGGGCAGCAACGCCGGGTCGCGTTGGCGCGGTTGTACCTGGAAAGCCCGCCGCTCTGGATCCTCGATGAGCCCTTCACCGCGCTCGACAAACAAGGCGTGGCGCAACTCGAAGAACACCTGGCCGCACACTGCGAGCGCGGAGGCATGGTGGTCTTGACCACTCACCACACGCTGACCCGGATGCCGGCCGGCTATCGCGACATTGATCTGGGGAACTGGGCCGTATGAGTGTTTTCGGCCTGTTGGTCGCCCGTGAAGCCCGATTGTTGTTCCGCCGCCCGGCGGAGTTGGCCAATCCGCTCGTATTCTTCGCGATCGTCGTTTCCCTGTTCCCGTTGGCGGTGGGACCCGAGTCTCAATTGTTGCAAACCTTGTCTCCGGGACTGGTCTGGGTAGCGGCCCTTTTATCGGTTTTGCTCTCGCTGGACGGGCTCTTCCGCAGTGATTTCGAAGACGGATCGCTTGAGCAGTGGGTCCTTTCGTCGCACCCCCTGCCTCTTCTGGTTTTGGCCAAGGTACTGGCACACTGGTCCTTCTCTGGCCTGGCACTGGTTTTGCTCGCTCCATTACTGGCATTGATGCTCGGTTTGCCAACCGCCTGTCTGCCGGTGTTGCTGCTTTCCTTGTTGCTGGGTACACCGGTGCTGAGCCTGCTCGGTGCGGTGGGCGCAGCCCTGACGGTGGGATTGAAGCGCGGTGGCCTGTTGCTGGCGCTGCTGATTCTGCCGTTGTACATCCCGGTGTTGATTCTCGGCAGTGGCGCCTTGCAGGCGGCATTGCAGGGCATGCCGGCGACCGGTTATCTCCTGTGGCTTGGTAGCCTGACCGCCCTGGCGATAACCCTGACACCTTTTGCAATCGCTGCTGGCCTGAAGATCAGCGTCGGCGAATAATGAGGTCTGGTCAATTTTTGATCAGTAAAGACCCTTGGCTCTTCATAGCGAAGAGCAACCGTGATGGAAACAGTAATGAACTGGACTTGGTTTCATAAGCTCGGCTCGCCCAAATGGTTTTACGGCATCAGCGGCAAACTGCTGCCTTGGCTGAGTGTCGCGGCGTTGCTGCTGATCAGCGTTGGTGTCGTGTGGGGCCTGGCCTTCGCGCCGCCGGACTACCAGCAAGGCAACAGTTTTCGCATCATTTATATCCACGTTCCGGCCGCCATGCTGGCCCAGTCCATCTACGTGATGCTGGCGGTCTGTGGCATCGTCGGGCTGGTGTGGAAGATGAAGCTGGCCGACGTCGCCCTGCAATGCGCGGCGCCCATCGGCGCCTGGATGACCGCCGTGGCGCTGGTCACCGGTGCGATCTGGGGCAAACCGACCTGGGGCTCGTGGTGGGTCTGGGATGCACGACTTACGTCCATGCTTATTCTGCTGTTTCTGTACTTCGGTCTTATTGCGCTGGGCAATGCGATCAGCAATCGTGACAGTGCCGCCAAGGCCTGCGCGGTATTGGCGATTGTCGGCGTGATCAACATCCCGATCATCAAATACTCGGTGGAGTGGTGGAACACCCTGCACCAGGGCGCGACGTTCACCCTCACCGAAAAACCGGCAATGCCCGCCGAGATGTGGCTGCCACTGCTGCTGACGGTGCTGGGTTTCTACTGTTTCTTCGGCGCGGTGTTGCTGCTGCGCATGCGTCTTGAAGTGCTCAAGCGCGAAGCCCGCGCCAGTTGGGTCAAGGCCGAAGTGCAGAACAGTCTGGAGGCCGCTCGATGAGTTTTGCTTCATTCGGCGACTTCCTCGCCATGGGACATCATGCCCTGTATGTCTGGTCAGCCTATGGCATCTGCCTGGCAGTGCTGGCCCTCAACGTGGCGGCGCCAATCCTGGCCCGCAAGCGGTATCTGCAACAAGAGGCGCGTCGTCTGCGCCGGGAGAACGGCAAGTGAATCCGCTGCGCAAAAAGCGTCTTATCATCATTCTCGCGATCCTGGTCGGCGTCGGTGCTGCCGTCGGCCTGGCCCTGAGCGCCCTGCAGCAAAACATCAATCTGTTTTACACCCCGACCCAGATCGCCAACGGCGAAGCCCCGCAAGACACGCGCATCCGCGCCGGCGGCATGGTCGAGAAAGGTTCGCTGCAACGTTCCGGCGATTCGCTGGACGTGAAATTCATCGTCACCGACTTCAATAAATCCGTAACCATCACTTATCGCGGCATCCTTCCGGACCTGTTCCGCGAAGGGCAGGGCATCGTTGCCCTGGGCAAGCTCAACGCCGACGGCGTGGTGGTGGCCGACGAAGTGCTGGCCAAGCACGATGAAAAGTACATGCCGCCGGAAGTGACCAAGGCTTTGAAAGACAGTGGTCAATCTGCTCCAACGCCCGCGAAGGAGGGTTGATCGATGACGTCTGGACTGTTTATTCCTGAACTCGGCCATCTGGCCATGATTCTGGCGCTGTGTCTCGCGCTGGTTCAGGCCGTGGTGCCGTTGCTCGGTGCCTGGCGCGGTGACCGCTTGTGGATGAGCCTTGCTCAACCGGCCGCCTGGGGGCAATTCGCGTTTCTGCTGTTCTCCTTCGGTTGCCTGACTTACGCCTTCATGGCCGACGATTTTTCCGTCGCCTATGTGGCCAGCAACTCCAACAGCGCCTTGCCGTGGTACTACAAGTTCAGCGCGGTGTGGGGTGCGCATGAAGGGTCGTTGCTGCTGTGGGCGTTGATTCTCGGTGGCTGGACCTTTGCGGTGTCGGTGTTTTCCCGACAGTTGCCGCAAGTGATGCTGGCTCGCGTGCTGGCGGTGATGGGCATGATCAGCACGGGTTTCCTGCTGTTTCTGATCCTCACCTCGAACCCTTTCGCCCGTATCCTGCCGCAGATTCCTGCGGACGGTCGTGACCTCAACCCACTGCTGCAAGACATCGGCCTGATCGTTCACCCGCCGATGCTGTACATGGGTTATGTCGGTTTCTCCGTGGCCTTCGCTTTCGCCATCGCTGCACTGCTGGGCGGTCGTCTTGATGCGGCGTGGGCTCGCTGGTCCCGTCCGTGGACCATCGTCGCCTGGGCCTTCCTCGGTATCGGTATCACTCTCGGTTCATGGTGGGCGTACTACGAACTCGGCTGGGGCGGCTGGTGGTTCTGGGACCCGGTAGAAAACGCCTCCTTCATGCCTTGGCTGGTGGGTACGGCGCTGATTCACTCGTTGGCGGTCACGGAAAAACGTGGCGTGTTCAAGAGCTGGACCGTATTGCTGGCCATCGCCGCGTTCTCGTTGAGCTTGCTGGGGACTTTCCTCGTACGTTCCGGCGTGCTGACCTCGGTTCACGCCTTTGCGTCCGACCCAGAACGCGGTGTGTTCATCCTGATCTTCCTGCTGTTTGTAGTCGGTGGTTCGCTGACGTTGTTCGCCCTGCGCGCTCCGGTGGTGAAGAGCCACGTTGGCTTCAACCTCTGGTCCCGGGAAACCCTGCTGCTGGGTAACAACCTGGTGCTGGTGGTGGCGGCCTCGATGATTCTGCTGGGCACGTTGTATCCGCTGATCCTCGATGCGATGACCGGCGCCAAGCTGTCGGTCGGCCCGCCGTACTTCAACGCACTGTTCATTCCGTTGATGGCCTTGCTGATGGTGGTGATGGCGGTCGGCATGCTGGTGCGCTGGAAAGACACCCCGGTCAAATGGCTGATGAGCATGCTGACCCCGGTGTTGCTCGGCAGCGCCGCGCTGGCCGTGATCGCCGGTGTCGCTTATGGCGATTTCAACTGGGCAGTGATTGCGACCTTCATGCTCGCCGCCTGGGTGTTGCTGGCCGGTGTGCGTGACATCTTCGACAAGACTCGCCACAAAGGCCTGATCAAAGGCCTGCCGACCCTGACCCGCAGTTATTGGGGCATGCAGGTCGCTCACCTCGGCATCGCCGTGTGTGCCCTTGGCGTCGTGCTGTCGAGCCAGAACAGTGCCGAGCGCGACCTGCGTCTGGCGCCGGGTGAGTCCATGGACCTGGGCGGTTACCACTTCGTGTTCGAAGGTGCCAAGCATTTCGAAGGCCCGAACTTCACCTCCGACAAGGGCACCGTTCGGGTGATCCGCGACGGCAAGGAAGTCAGCGTGCTGCACCCGGAAAAACGCCTCTACACCGTGCAGAACGCGGTGATGACCGAAGCCGGGATCGACGCCGGTTTCACCCGCGACCTCTACGTCGCACTCGGCGAACCGTTGGGCGATGGCGCCTGGGCCGTTCGCGTCCACGTCAAACCGTTCGTACGCTGGATCTGGTTCGGTGGTCTGCTCACCGGTTTGGGCGGGTTGCTAGCGGCGTTGGATCGCCGTTACCGAGTCAAGGTGAACAGCCGTGTGCGTGAAGCACTGGGCATGACGGGAGCCACGGCATGAGACGTTGGTTGATGCTGTTGCCCTTGGCGATTTTCCTGGTGGTGGCTGTTTTCCTTTATCGCGGTCTGTTCCTGAACCCGGCCGAGCTGCCCTCGGCGATGATCAACAAGCCGTTCCCGGAGTTTTCCCTGCCGGCGGTGCAGGGCGACAAGACACTGACCAAGGCGGACATTCTGGGTAAACCGGCACTGGTCAACGTCTGGGGGACCTGGTGCATTTCCTGCCGGGTCGAGCACCCGGTGCTGAATAAACTGGCCGAGAAGGGCGTGGTGATCTACGGCATCAACTACAAGGACGTCAACGCTGACGCCTTGAAGTGGCTGGTGGAATTCCACAATCCGTACCAGCTGGACATTCGTGACGACGCAGGCACTTTGGGTTTGAACCTGGGTGTGTACGGCGCTCCGGAAACCTTCTTCATCGACGCCAAGGGCATCATCCGTGACAAGTTCGTTGGTGTGATCGACGAACAGGTCTGGCGCGAAAAACTGGCGGCCAAGTATCAGGCGCTGGTTGATGAGGCCAAGCCATGAAGCGCTGGATAGCCGCCGCGGTATTGGGTTTGAGCATGGCCGGCGTGGCGCACGCGGCCATCGACACCTACGAGTTCGCCAAAGAAGGTGATCGCGAGCGTTTTCGCGAGCTGACCAAAGAGCTGCGTTGCCCCAAGTGCCAGAATCAGGACATTGCCGATTCCAACGCACCGATCGCCGCTGACCTGCGCAAAGAGATTTTTCGCATGCTCGGCGAGGGCAAGGACAACCAGCAGATCATCGACTTCATGGTCGACCGCTACGGTGATTTCGTCCGCTACAAACCCGCTCTGAACGCCAAGACTGCTTTGCTCTGGTTCGGCCCTGCCGGCCTGCTGCTGGGCGGTTTTGTGATCATCGCCGTGATCGTCCGCCGTCGTCGCGTGCAACGCGCTGACACCAAGGATGAGCTCTCTGCCGAGGAGCGTGAGCGCCTCGACCACCTGTTGGATAAAACCAAGAATGATTGATTTCTGGCTCGCTGCAGGTCTGCTACTTCTGGTTGCCCTGAGTTTTCTGCTGATTCCCGTTCTGCGTGGTCGTCGCGCCCAGCTTGAAGAGGATCGTACGGCCCTGAACGTCGCGCTGTATCAGGAACGCGTGGCTGAGTTGCAGACTCAGCAGGAAGAGGGCGTTCTCGACGCCACGCAAATGGACACCGGTCGCGCCGAAGCCGCCCGTGAATTGCTCGCCGACACTGAAGGCGCCGAGGCGCCACGTGTGTCCCGCCTGGGCAAACCGTGGCCCTTGCTGGCGGCGATTCTGGTGCCGGTGCTGGGCCTCGGCCTGTATCTGCATTTTGGGGCGAGCGACAAGGTCGAACTGACCCGTGAATTCTCCCAGGCGCCGCAGTCGATGGAAGAGATGACCCGTCGCCTGGAGCGTGCGGTCGCGGCTCAGCCGGATTCGGCTGAAGGCCTGTATTTCCTCGGTCGCACGTACATGGCTCAGGATCGCCCTGGCGATGCGGCGAAGATCTTCGAACGCACGGTGAACCTGGCCGGTCGTCAGCCGGAGCTGTTGGGTCAATGGGCGCAGGCTCAGTACTTCGCCGACGGCAAAAAGTGGTCGGACAAGGTTCAGGCCCTGACCGACGAAGCACTCAAAGCCGATCCAAAAGAAGTCACCAGCCTTGGCCTGCTCGGTATTGCTGCCTTTGAAAGCCAGCGTTATCAGGACGCCATCGATTACTGGAATCGCCTGCTGGTGCAACTGCCACCGGAGGACAGTTCCCGCGCCGCGCTGCAAGGTGGCATCACTCGGGCCACCGAGAAACTCGAAGCCAGCGGTGGCAAGGTCGCCCAGGCGCCCGCCGCCAAGGTGGCGGCACTGCTCAAGGTGCGAGTGGATCTGGCTCCAGAGCTCAAAGCCAAGGTCCAGCCGGGCGACAGCGTATTCATTTTCGCCCGCGCCACCGCAGGGCCTCCGGCACCCCTGGCCGCCAAACGCCTGACCGTGGCCGACTTGCCGGCGACCGTCGAGCTGGGCGACGCCGATGCAATGATGCCGCAGTTGAAACTGTCGAACTTCCCTGAAGTCCAACTGGTTGCGCGCATCTCCCGCGCCGGCAAACCCACTGCCGGCGAATGGATCGGTCGCAGCCAGCCTCTGGCCAGCAGCACCACGACGCAGCAAACACTGACCATCGACAGCCCGGACAAATGACAGGAAACGCCACTATGACCGCCATCGCCCGTATCACCCTGCTCAGTATGGTTTTGGGGTTAAGCGCTTGCGTGGTCCAACCGCAGCAGCCTGAACGGCTGCCACCGATCCCGCCGTCGCAGCCACGTCCGACGCCGTCCCCGACACCGGGCAAGCCGAGCATCCCGGCCAAGCCCGCCAAACCGCTGCCACGCACCTCCGCCAGCTTCGCGCCGCCGCCGGGTGGCAACAGCCATTGGGACGCCAAGCTCGGCGTGTACGTTCTCGATGATCAGACCAACACCTTCTACCGCCAGCGCACGTACTACCGCTGGGACAACGGCTGGAGCCGGTCGATCAGCCCGAACGGGCCATGGGAAGAGACAGACATCCATGGCGTGCCGGGCGGGTTGGGACGGCAATTCGGGGAGTAAACAGAAACGGCGATCCTTGGATCGCCGTTTTGCTTTTTGGAATCTGAAAAGATCGCAGGCTTCGCCAGCTCCTACAGGATCGTGTACGACAATGACCGACGGGTGTACTCGATAAAGGTAGGAGCTGGCGAGGCCTGCGATCTTTTGATCTTGATTGTGTAGCTCAGGGGCACAAGGCATAGAACACATGCGTCATATACAGCGGTAAAAGAGGATTGCCTCACTCGTATCCTGTCCTTGACGCTTGTGCCTGCTCGGCGAGAAGCGTCATTGCTTTCTCGCTGGCAGTGTCGCGCCGGTTTTTATAGTCCATCAAATCGGCAAAGCGCACACGTCGGTGCTTGCCTGTTTTGTGGTAGGACAACTCGCCGGATTCAAGCAGCTTGATCAGGTGCGGGCGTGAGACGTTAAGCAGGTCGGCGGCTTCCTGGGTGGTCAATTCGGCGTGAACCGGGACTACTTTGACAGCGTTGCCCGCTGCTAGCTCAGCCAGAATGTCGACCAGTAACCTGAGGGCTGAGGTGGGCAGTTCGACAGTGTGAGCTTCATTCTGCTCGTCGAAAATCTGGATGTGCTGAGTTTCGAATTGAGTGGCGAGGTAGGCAGCCAGAGCGCGTTGGCCTTCGCTAGCAGCCTGAACTTCGCGCTCCATGGGTAGATTGATCGGTGGATGGATGACTGGCGACATGATGGTTTCCGACATTCTGAAAAAACAATGCTGGAAGGCTATTCGAATCAAACGAAAATCGCAATAAACGAAACGAGTAGGTTTCAGGCCTCCTTGGCCAACAACCCCTGCACATACTGCACAAACGCCCGAGCCTTCGCACTGGCCATTCTGCCCGTGGGAAACACCGCCCAAAGGTCCTGATTCGGCAACGTCCAATCCCTCATCACTTCCCTGACCGCGCCGTTGGCCAGTTCCGGGGCAAACATCCATTCGGACGCCATGGTCAGCCCTTGATGGGCAAGCACGGCTGCACGCAGACCTTCGGCGGCGTTGACGCGGATTCGCCCGCTGATGATGACGGACTGATCATCAGTCCCGTTGCGCAATTGCCAATTGGCATTACCGCCCAAGGTGTAGATGACCGCTTGGTGTTTGCTCAGATCGGCAGGGCAGGTGGGCTCGCCGTGTTTTTCGAAATAGGTGGGCGTGCCCAGCACCACGCGTCGACACTCGGCGATCTTGCGGGCGGTGAGGCTGGAGTCGCTCAAGGCGCCCATGCGCAAGGCGATGTCGACGCCTTCTTCCACCAGATTGACGTTGCGATCGTCCAGCATCAAATCGATGTTCAGGCCCGGGTTCTGATCGAGAAATGGCCCCAGGTGCGGAACGATGTGCAGCCGGCCGAAGGTCACGGCGGCGCAGATGCGCAGATTGCCGGTGAGGCCGCTGGCGGCACCGCGAGCGGCATTGTCAGCCTCGTCCGCTTCTTCGATGGCACGCTTGGACCGTTCGAAAAAGGCCAGGCCAGCTTCGGTGGGGGTCAGGCCTCGGGGCGAGCGCAACAGCAGCCTGACCGCGAGGCGCGCCTCCAACTGCGCGATGGCTTTCGAGACCGCGGGCTGGCCGATATTCAAGCGCCGGGCAGCGGCGGAAAACGAGCCGGTTTCCACCACGTAGACGAAGGTTTCCATTGCGCCGAGGCGGTCCATCCGAAGTCCTTGTGAAGATCAAATTGTGGGAGCGAGCCTGCTCGCGATGATGGCGGAACATCCAGCATTAATGTGACTGACAGTCCGCCATCGCGAGCAGGCTCGCTCCCACAGGGGAATTGATGTTGTTGGTTAGAACGCAGCTTTGCCGATTGAGGCGCCGCCATCGACAAACAAGGTTTGCCCGGTGATAAACCCGCTCTGCTCGGACAACAAAAACGCAATCGCCGCCGCGATTTCCTGCGGTTGCCCCAACCGCCCCATCGGCACACCGGCCAGATACCGCGCTTCACCCTCACTGCCCGGCGGATTGTTGGCGCGAAACAGTTCGGTTTCGGTCGGGCCCGGGGCCACGGCGTTTACCGTTACGCCGGTTTGCGCCAGTTCCAGCGCCCAGGATCGCGTGAAGCTTATCAACGCCGCTTTGGCCGCCGCGTAGGCGGTGCGTTGCGTGATACCCAGCACGGTCAGGCTGGAAATGTTCACCACCCGACCCCAGCCCTTGGCGCGCATGTTCGGCAGCAATGCCTGAGTGGCCTGCAATGCCGAATGCAGGTTGACCCGCATCACGTCGTCGAACGTGTCGAGGTCGATTTCCCCCAGCACCTGCGGGCGCACCAGACCGACGTTATTCACCAGCCCGTCGAACTCATAAGTCCTGGCCAGATCAGCCAGCACTTCCTGAGTCAGTGCCCTGTCGCTCAGATCCAGCGGAAACAGGATGCCGGGAAAGCTCAGGTCGGGCGATCGGGCGATTCCGACCACCCGATGCCCCGCGCGATCCAGATGCTCGGCGACCGCACGGCCGATGCCTTTGCTGGCGCCGGTGATGAGAAAGGTACGTCGGGTCATTGCACACTCCTTGAAAAACATGCCGCGGCTCAGGCGGCATTTGATCGGTTCAGCCGCGAATCGCATCCAGCATCGCGTCAGGCTCAGGACGCTGAGTGTAATCCGGGTTGACCTCGGCGTAACGGATCAGGCTGAGCGAAAGTATTCATTCTTGGGAAGAATGCCGCGGCCCGCAATCACACTCTGTAAAACAACCGAGCGTCGCGTTTCGGATTTTTGTGCTTGAGTAAAGATAACTCTAGGGTTACTTTTGTTTGAGCCTGAGCAAGGAGGCTATTGGTGCAGAGCAGGCTATTGATCAAGGAGTTGGAGGAGGCTGGCTGGATGCTGGATCGGATTGCCGGCAGTCATCACCTCTTCAAACACCGATACAACCCGTACACGATTCCCGTCCCTCATCCGAAAAAGGATTTGCCGAACGGGACGGTCAAAAGCATCAGGAGGCGAGCCGGGCTGTATTGCCCGGGAGCCAGTTATGCAGGAGATCCATAATGCAATATCCAATCTGTATCGAGTGGGGCGACGAGAACACCGCCATCGGTATTCAGATCCCCGATATTCCAGGCGCCGTAACGGCCGGGGATACGTTTGAAGACGCCTACAACGCGGCGGTCGAGATTGCCCACATCATGCTTCAGGAGATTGCGGCTGACGGGGAGTCGATTCCCATGCCTACATCTGCTGCCGCCCACCGTGGGAATCCGGACTTTGCCGACATGGGCTGGGGAATGCTGGAGCTGGACATCGCGCCATACATGGGCAAAACCGAGAAGGTCAATGTGACGCTACCCGGTTATGTGATTCAGCGTATTGATCGTTATGTGCGTGAGCACAATGTCAAAAGCCGCTCTTCATTTCTGGCAGATGCGGCGATGGAGAAGTTGGTTCGGCACTGAGTGATTTCAGTCATACAGCAATCGCAGGCAACCTCGCTCCCGTAGGAGCGAGCGGTGCCGCGGTCCGACTTGCCCGCGATGCTTTTAAAGCTTCACGCCGTCGCCAACGAACGCTTCTCTGAAACACTCAAAAACCGAATCAACGCCAGCAGTGGAAACGCGCTACCCACAATCACGATCCACAACCAGCCGCCGTGTTCATACACCGCACTGGCCACCGAGGAGCCAAACGCCCCACCGATAAAAATGCTGGTCATGTACAGCGCATTCAGGCGGCTGCGGCTTTTGGCGTCGAGGGCGTAGACCGCGCGTTGGCCGAGGACCATGTTCATTTGTACGCAGAAGTCGAGCACCACGCCGGTGACGGCGAGGCCGATAACGCTGTAGACCGGATGAATGAACGCGGGCAGAAAACTCAGGCTGGCGAACAACAGGGCGAGCAGTGAAGCAACGCGGGTGTGGCCGGCATCGGCCAGTCGACCGGCAATGGGGGCGGCAATGGCGCCGATGGCCCCGACCAGGGCGAAGATCGCGATCTGGGTTTGCGACAAGCCATGATTGCGCGCCAGTTCCAGTGGCACGGCGGTCCAGAACAGGCTGAAGGTGGCGAACATGCACCCCTGATAAAACGCGCGCTGACGCAACACCGGTTGTTGACGCAACAGGGTCCACAGCGAGCCCAACAACTGGCCATAAGAAGCGCTGTGATCAGGCTGGCGCTTGGGAATCGTCAGCGCCAACACCATGCTGATCGCCGCCATCAGCACCGCTGCAATCACAAACATCGCACGCCAGCCAAAATGGTCAGCCACCACGCTGGACACCGGTCGCGCCAACAGAATCCCCAACAGCAAACCGCCCATGATCCCGCCGACCACACGGCCACGAGACTCTTCCGGCGCCAAGTGCGCAGCCAGTGGAATCAGGATCTGCACCGACACCGAACTGAAACCCACCAGCAGCGATATCAGCAAAAACACGTTTGGCTGATCGGTGAACGCTGCACCCAACAGACTGGCAATCGCCACCACGGTCGTGATGATCATCAAGCGGCGGTTTTCCAGCAAGTCACCCAGCGGCACCAGGAAAAACAAACCCAACGCATAACCGATCTGGGTCAGCGAAACGATCAGGCTGGCCATGGTGCTGGTCAGGCCGATGTCCGGCGCGATCAGGCCGATGATCGGTTGGGCGTAGTAAATGTTGGCAACGATGGCGCCGCAGCAGAAGGCAAACAGCAGCACCATGCCTCGGGTCATTGTTGCGGTGCCGTGGGGCACTGGGGTCGTTGGATTCATAACGGGTCTCACTGAGCAAAGGAGAATGCGCGCAGGCTAAAGGGCTATCGGAATGGGCAGAAGAGGGTTTGGAGTGATAGCAATCATTCCGTTGCGGAATGAGTGACGGACGTTTGTGATGCCCATCGAGGAACCTGGCGTCAAAACATTGAGGTCCGATGATACATTCACTTACATCCTGTTCGATAGCGTGCTTATGTTCTCTCTTCACGTTTCATAAACGGAAGGCACTTCCATGAATGCGATGTTCCGTCACCTGATTCACGGCGCTTCAATGGTTACCTTGATCGGCTTGTTCACGGCAGGTCTTGCCCAGGCTGCTGACGCACCGGGTATGCGCATCGGCGTTCGCGGCGAGATCACCGGGGTCAGCCCCGACGTGCTGAAAGTCCACGTCAACAGTGGTGAAAACGTGGTCATCAATCTGACCCAGGACACCAAAGTCCGCGCGGTCACCCTGGCCAATATCGAAGACATCAAACCCGGCAGCTACATCGGTTCGGCAGCCATACCGCAGGAGGACGGAACCCTCAAGGCACTGGAAGTCCATGTCTTTCCACCGGAACTGGCCGGCAGCGGCGATGGCCATCGGTCCTTCGACCTGGCCAAGGGCAGCAGCATGACCAATGGCAGCGTCGGCGATTTGGTCGTCAGCAATGGTCGGGTCTTGACCGTCAACTACAAGGGCGGCCAGCAGAAGATTCTGGTGCCGGAGGATGTGCCGATCGTGAACCTGGTGCCGGGGGATCGCAGCTTGCTGAAGGTGGGCGTGAAAATCGTGACGTTTGTGACCCAAAGTGCTGACGGGACACTCACCGCGCAATCGATCGCGGCCGGCAAGGATGGCGTGACACCGCCGATGTGATGGCCCAAGAGAAAATTTGATTGCACGCATTTTCCAAAGCCCCATATAGGAGACGGACTTAGCTCTGCGAGCTTTTGATTCTGATCTTAATTGGATCTGAAAAAGGCGAAGGATGAAAAGGTGAATTACTCAGGCCGTCCTTCTAAACGAACGGTATACCTGTCGCTGAAAGTTTAATTTGAAGTTAAGTTGCGTAGATTTTGAGGGGTATGCACGCGCTGTATATAATTTACACTCGCTAACTTCAGATAATGCTGAGTTAGCGAGAGTTTATCTCAAGTTCAGGTCGGTCAGCTAGGTTTTTGTAGTGTCCGGAATGCATCATCCCATAGGTTTAAATTGTCTTTCCATATACATTGCATGGATAGTTCGGATTGTCGGGTGGCAAGAGATTTTTCAAGAAGTGTCATTAAGTCTTGTTCTCTAGAGCTATATGGCCTATCAGAGGCTCTGAGCAGAGTAGGCGCAAGGTTTTTTATGATAGATGTGCGCGCTCCAGCTATGGAAGGCTGGTTCAATAGCTCCACCGCAAAATTCCTAGTGGCTCGGTTCTTAACTAGTGATTCAAACTCTTTATAGTCTGTTTCAATGTTGAAGTATTGCTGTATTAAGATTTTTGACATTTTTACGCGTGAGGTATCATCGGGGCAGATTTCTAGGATTGCCTGCGGAATAGTTATGTTCTTCTTGTTGTTGTCATTGCTCTGGAAAAAGAAAGCGATGGCTAGTATCGTAATTAATCCTCTTTTTGTCGTGTGTGTGGAGGTGGCGTCAAGAATTAATTCTAAGTCGATTTTCATATGCAAAACGCCTAGAAAAATTATTTTGTTTCCTATCTCTGAAAGCGAAGCTATGCAGCTTTCGTCCTCCCAAACTTCTTTGTCTAGGTGGAAGAGCAGGGGGGAGTAAAACCTGGCAGTATCCCTATTTGCAGCAAATTTCAGGAGCGTTCTTAAGTTCTCTGATAGAGGAATAGATAATGATTTTATATTGACAGTTGAGAATAGTGTAAGCTCTGACAACTGTTCAATTGCTATTGATTGGGTTTGGGTTGAGGCGATTCTTAAACTATTAGAAAATAGAGAGAGGTCGTCGTTGTCCCGATAAGAGAGTTGCATGCCACAACCAAAAAATGGTGTTCCTGTATTTGAAATGTCTTGCGAAAATGGTAGTTGTGAGTTTCCAACGTCAAGATGTTCAATGTCAATACCAGTGTGCTTCCAGCGATTTTGAGCTCCGTGCCAATCTGCAGCAGTTCCAAACTCTCCAGACACAATTTGCTCCGCAAACATATCTGCTTGTTGTTGATTGCTGATTAGCGATAGAAAACAAGATAGCTGCCACGGTACCAACGAGATCAAATGTTTACCTTGATATGGCTCTATTGAACCAATTTTTTTTATGAACTTGGCAAGTAGCACCGCAGAAGGGTTGTCTGAGAATTCTTTTGCTAGAAGCAACGGTTGCCATGCTTCGCTCAACTCATTGTGAGCTACAAATGAAAAATTATTCTTGCAGTCTTCAGGTGTTCTTAGAATTAGTTTAAGTTCGGTCGGTTTGTTTTCTATTGTTATGCTGCAGCATCTGTCATCGCTGACACTTCGCCAATTTGAAATTATCGAATATAGTTTTTTATGGTGTGAGTCGAGCTTTGTTAATAGTTCATCTTCTGTTTCAAATGGTTCAAATGCATGAATAAATTTTTTGGTGAAAGCGCCTATTTCTGATCCTATTTTTAATGGGTTGCTTGCGCACAATGCTTTGACTATATGGTTGATTATTTCAGTCGAAGGGAGTGGTACTGGAATAGTTTTCAATATTTCTATTGTGTCAGGGGTGCTGTTAGGCCATAGTTTTATGGCTAGTTCTAGAAAACTCTCCGGTTTTTTCTTTGTTAGGAATAATAAGAAGGCCCAAGCTGTGATTGCTGCAGATGTTGAGTTGTATGAGATTTTTTCAGTAAGTGCGGATCTTACTATGTCATCAGTTTGTTCCTCCGTTAGATTTTCAAGTCGCTTGTCAAATGACGTTCCGCCGCTGTTAAGTAATTCCATTGCGTGCGTTGCTAACATTCTGCGAGATACAGGGTGATCCATTCCAATCCCATCGACAAATAATTCCAGCGCAAGTTTTGAGCCAGAACGGATGAAGTTGTCAGGTTGAGTGGTTTCAATTTCTCTTGGTATACAAACTATTGCATGTCGAAGGTGGTGGAGTACATTTTCTGAAAAGCAACGACTGGCGGCGATTAGAAAAACATGTCTCCAATGTGACATTCTGGCAATATGGACCAGCCTTTTTTGAACCGAGTCTGGTGGCCCAGAAGTTAAAGCTCCCGCTGCCATAAACTCTTGTAGTGAGCGGACGTCAAATGTGATTTTTCCCTCGTCTCTGGCGGAGAGAAGTACCAGTCGGTGTAATGCCACCTCAACTAGCTCTTTGCTTCTGCTTGATATTTCTGCCTCGTTGAAACCTTCTGATCTGAAATAGTCTTGGACTAGTTGTAAAAAGCGATCTGCATTTAAAAAGGCTTGGGCTGCACCGGCATGCTCGCTATCTGTTTGTAATATTAAGCCCGCTCGTTGGTGAATTGGTCCTAAAACGTTCCAGTTTCTTTCCAGTATTTTTTGATTCTCCCCTCCTTTGGCTTTTTCTCTTTTTCTGAGGATTTCAAAGTATTCACTGAACAGGGTCCACCTTGCGCTAGGCACACTGCCGCCAGTATCTACAATCATATGCATAATTGTTACTTGGAGAGGACTTATCATCAGTCTGGATATGGTCGGGTTTGTTGCTGCAGCTTTTAAAGCGGTAAGAATGTCGTTGCGTCTGTAAACGTCATCTGGATAGCGTACTTGACCGAGTACTTCTCCATAGGCGATTGCGTCTTTTGATGAAAGGTTGTCCAGAGTCCAATGCTCCCACGACTCTTCGGGGAGATCGTCGTTGTAGCCTTGAGGTCTTGTCGTCACAATCAATAAAATATCTGCAGAAGCGTCTGCGATTTCACCTTCAAATGTGGCTATTGCATCGAGAATTGCGAGTCGTTCACCTGATGGTGGTACTTCATCTAACCCATCTAAAATAACAATCCATGGATAGGATTTTAACCACGTTCGAAGATCTCGTTTGTCAACTTTCGTATCGCTAGCAATTGAAAACTCGCTGCATATTTGTGTGATTAGAGATGGCGCTGCCATGTTTTTCGCTCTCGCCGAACTAATGGCATCTGCGAATCTTGGTAGGGCAAGGAAAATTGGAAATCTTTTGGTGATGTTAGGTTGTATTAACTGTTCGTTTGCGCGGTCTAAAATTTCTTTTGTTAGCTTTTTGGTTTGAAAGTCAGTGGATTGATTTGACCAGTCGTTTAATATTGCCGCTCTAAAAAGCTGTGCTGCAAACATGCTTGCTGTTGATTTTCCTTGACCAGGCCCGCCAAGTATCACAATTTTATTTTTACACGACTTTGAGGCCTTCAATCCCTCGTTTTTGTCATCTGTCGGTAGAGTGTCTAGCTTGTCTTTTGCCCGGTCAGCTAGTTTGGCTACGATTTTTTCCGATTGTTCTAGATAAAGTTGTTCTGTGAAGTTGTTAGTGTATATAGGCAAATCGATAAATATTTGGCTTGTTCGTATTTGTGGTTCCGCGACATCGCCAGCGTCTCGTAATCTGGCAAATTGATCTCGTCGTAATGAGTTTCTTAATGCTTTTCGCATAGCATCCTGAAAATTAACTTCCTTAAAGTTTATTTTTTTCATCACATTTTCAAGCACATCTCCTGGCGTAATCCATGCCGCGTATGTTTGTCTGACGTCTTCAAAGCCGGCTAGTAAATCTGAGATTTTGTCTGCGGGCCATACATCATGCCCTTCTATACCTATGTCCTTCTGCCAATCGTCAAGTAATTTAGATATTTTTGTATATCCCCCTTCTGTTGTTTTTCCTGTGGTTGTTTTTCCGTCGGCCCCTGATAGCCCGATATTTGTAGCAAGAATATAGTATGCCGGTCTTCTGATTTTTCTAGTAAGATACTTCTTCTTTTCACCAGCGATTTGCTTTTTTAACCAAGCTAAATTTTGAGCCGGGGTTTGTAGGGTTTCTTTGAACTTGGCTTGAACAACTAAGTATCCACTCCATGAATACCCATTAATAGGTCCCTCGAAAGTGAAGTCTCGAGCACCGTCAGATCCTGATGAGTAGACTATTCCGGCGCTTCCGAAGACTTTAAAACAAAGCGCTCGAATCAAACGTTCAAACGAAGTAGAGTTTAGTCGGGAAAAATCGATGTTTTCCATTTCTTTTCCATAAGTAATTGGTCTTTGTATGTGTGATTGTTGCATAAATAATCAATGGTGGCACTTCGTTGCGTTGTTTGTCAATTTTTAAGTGAGGGTCATAGGTGCTAAGCTTTTGAGAGGTATTGCTTATTATTGTCTTTATTGGGTTTTCAGTGCTTTGATTTATTAAGTTGCTTTAATGTCTTAGTGATTGTTGCAATTTGTTTGTGAACGGTGAATGTGATTTTTATAAAGTGTTCTTGTTATTAATCTGCCGTCAGCACCCACAAAAAAAGGCGACCTTTGCAGGTCGCCTTTTGCATGGCTGCTTAGCCGTTACTGCGCATAAATCTGATCAAAGATCCCGCCATCATTGAAGTGAGTCTTCTGCACTGTTCGCCAGTCACCAAAGGTCTTCTCTACCGACAGGAAATCCACTTTCGGGAAACGATCGGTGTACTTGGCCAGCACCGCCGGATCACGCGGACGCAGGTAGTTCGCCGCAGCGATCTCCTGACCTTCCGGCGACCACAGGTACTTCAAATATTCCTCGGCCGCCGCGCGGGTGCCTTTCTTGTCGACGGTTTTGTCGACCACCGACACGGGCGGCTCGGCTTCGGCGGAGACGCTTGGGTAAATGACTTCGAACTGATCACGACCAAATTCACGGGCAATCATTTCCGCTTCGTTTTCGAAGGTCACCAGCACATCACCAATCTGGTTGGTCATGAAGGTCGTAGTGGCGGCGCGGCCACCGGTGTCGAGCACCGGCGCTTGTTTGAACAGCTTGCCGACGAAGTCTTTGGCTTTGCTTTCGTCGCCACCGTTTTTCAGCACATAACCCCAGGCCGAGAGGTAGGTGTAGCGGCCGTTACCCGAGGTTTTCGGGTTTGGCACGATCACCTGCACGCCGTCCTTGAGCAGGTCGGGCCAGTCTTTCAGGGCTTTCGGGTTGCCTTTGCGGACGATGAATACGGTGGCCGAGGTGAACGGCGCGCTGTTGTTCGGCAGGCGGGTAACCCAGTTGTCCGGAATCAGTTTGCCGTTGTCCGCCAGTGCGTTGATGTCGGTGGCCATGTTCATGGTGATGACGTCAGCCGGCAGGCCATCGATCACCGAACGCGCCTGTTTGCTTGAGCCGCCGAAGGACATCTGCAGGGTGATGTTTTCGTTGTGCTCGGCTTGCCAGTGTTTCTGGAAGGCAGTGTTGTAGTCCTTGTAGAAATCGCGCATCACGTCGTAGGAAACGTTAAGCAGGGTCGGTGCGGCCTGAGCCACGCTGGACAGAGCCAGGCCAGCGGCCAGAAGTGAGGCGCCAAAGAGTTTTTTCACTGCGCAGTCCTTGTTCGTAAAGTTTTTATTTAAAAGTGAGGCAATTTGCCAGCGACTATAACGGGGCTCGCATAGTCCTTTAAAGATTAAAAAGCACTTTGCTTATTCCATTTTCTTGAATAGCTGATTACCGCACCGTGAGCAGAATGCCGCTCCATGCTCGTGGTTGTTTTTCTTGCACACCGGGCAGTCATGTTGCAGTTGTTCGCCGCGCATCGCGGTGGCCAGTTCGGCAGTAAAAATCCCTGTCGGCACGGCGATGATCGAGTAACCAGTGATCATCACCAACGACGAAATCACCTGACCCAGCGGCGTCTTGGGCACGATGTCGCCGAACCCCACAGTGGTCAGCGTGACGATAGCCCAATAGATGCCTTTGGGAATGCTGGTGAAGCCGTGCTCCGGGCCTTCGATCACGTACATCAAGGTGCCAAATACCGTCACCAGGGTGCAGACGCTGACCAGAAACACCACGATCTTCTGTTTGCTGCCACGCAATGCGGACATCAGATAGTTGGCTTGCTTGAGGTACGGACTGAGCTTGAGCACGCGGAAAATCCGCAGCATCCGAATGATCCGGATAATCAGCAGGTACTGCGCATCGGCGTAATACAGCGCAAGAATGCCGGGCACGATCGCCAGCAGATCCACCAGTCCATAGAAGCTGAACGCGTAGCGCAACGGCTTGGGCGAACAGTACAGCCGCAGGCCGTATTCGATGGCGAAGATGACCGTGAAGCCCCACTCGATGTATGCCAGCAGGTCGGCGTAGTTCTGGTGAACCGCGTCGATGCTGTCGAGCATCACGATCACAATACTGGCGAGAATGATCAACAACAGGATGCCGTCGAAGCGCCGCCCAGCCACTGTGTCGCTCTGGAAAATCATGACGTAGAGGCGCTGGCGCCAGTCGTTGTTACTGTCCATTAGGTCTTGCCCAAGCCGAAAATCAGAGAAGCGTGGGTGATTGACGAGGATTGCGCAAGCGGGGCGCCGAGTAGGCCATGTTCAGCCGGTTTTAGTCGTTCATGGCTTAAGAAATTGATGATCTCGTCGATATAGCAACTTCCTATAGAACAAGAACCTTTGTCTCGATGTGCTGCCCGGATTTCAGGCGATGGGTTTCAAAACCACACGGAAGCGATATGGATAGTAAGTTGTTCAAGAAGAGCCTGTTGGCAATGGTTATCAGCGCTTCGACCGCTCAGGCATTTGCCAGCGAGTACGACCTGGGTCAGGGTTTCAAGAACTGGACGGGTCAAACCCTTAGTGAAACCTTGACCCTGACCGGGCAACGGACCCGCCAGAGCAACACGGACAAAACGGGTGTCACGTTCTTTCAGAACACTGTCGCGGGCTCACTCATTAACCGGGGCGACTTCACGTTCGACGCTCAAGGCGCGACGGTGACCGGGATCGGACTGGATGTCAGTTTCCGCAACACCAGCGGCAGCAACATTCAGGGTGACTTCATCAATGCCGGCAAGCTTTCTCTTTCCAACGTGAATAGCGCTGAGGGAATCGAGATCGCCAATACCACTATCACCGGCAATGTCATCAATGCCGGGACTGTCTCCATCACCCAGGCATCGGGAGCCAATATCTATGGCTCGCCTGAGGGTATCTACCTCCATGGGACCACTATTGGCGGCGATCTGATCAACAGCGGTGTTGTCGATGTGCAGGGTGACTCTGCCACGGGGCTGATTCTGGATTCCCATGGCGTGCTTCCCGTGAGCATCGCCGGCAGGCTGCTCAACTCAGGGACGATTCGTGCCACGGGTCAGAACGCCTCCGCTTTTCACGTCGAGACCCAAACCAGCGCGTTGAGGATCGAGAACAGCGGCTCGATCATGAGCGTTGGCAAGAACTCCGAGGCTATCGTTTTTTTCGATGGTTCAGTCGATTATTTGCTCAACACCGGGACTATTGAGGCATCGGGTGAAGACGCCGTTGGCATCAAGCTCGACGGAGCCACTTTCACGCAGAATGCTGTGTCTGGCGCTCGGGGCATTATCAACGCCGGCAATATCACTGCGGACGGTGTTGCGATCCGGGTCGATGCGGACCAGACATCAGCGTTCGAGATCAACCAGCAAGGTGGCGAAATTCGCAGCAATCATGTGGCGGCCATCGATGGCGCAGGGTTGGCGCAACTGAACTGGACCGGCGGTGCGATCAAGGGCGATCTGCTCAACCTCAATGGGGTGAATGTCGCGGGTCAGGCCAATTACACCGGTAGCAAAATCGGCAGCACGGTTTCTGTGACGTCGGGCTCTCTGAATCTGCAAAATCAGGGGGTCGTGATCACTGGCGACTTGAACGTCGGTGCCAACAGTGGCATCGATATGTTGCTTTCGGATCGCGTCACACCCGCCACGCCTTATTTGACGGTGGACGGCAAGGCCACCTTCGCCCAGTCCTCCAACGTGACATTGAATGCCAAACCAGGTGATTTCACGCCGACCGCTGCCGGCACTCAATACACACTGGTCAAGGCCAGTAGCCTGCAGAACAACGGGTTGAGCGTCAGCAGTTCGTCTTCGTTGTTGAACGTCGCCAGCTATACAACCGATGCCCAGACGGTTAACGCGCTGGTCACACTGAAAAGTGACCGTCAGGTGGATGAAGAGCAGGGAAGCATCGGTACTTCCAGCAGCACCCGCAAGATTCTCAATCGCTTCAAGAATGGCCCGCTGGGACAATTGAACAGTGATGATGCGGTCTTCAAAGCCTTTGCCAACGCCTCCTCCCAAGAGGAACTGGCAAAGCTCGGTGAGCAACTGGCTCCGGACGTCAGCGGTGGGGCGGTCAATGCGGCAGTGTCGGGTCAGGCGATGATGAATGGCGCGATCAGCAACCGCGTTTCCGGTCTGCGCTCGGGGCTCTCATCAGGGGATTCGCTGGCAGAGACCGGCGTATGGATTCAGGGGTTGAGCAGCAACCAGGATCAGGACAGTCGTGATGCGGTCGCCGGTTATTCGGCCAACAGCAGCGGTGTTGCTGTCGGGGCGGATGGCAAGTTGAATACTAATACCACCGTGGGTCTGGCCTATTCGTATCTGAACACTAACGTCACTTCCGATACTGGAGATAAAACCGATGTACAGGGCAGCGCATTGACGCTGTACGGTAGCTGGGATCTGCGCAACTGGTTTGTCGATGGCAGCCTCAGTTACGGACGCAATGACAATGACAGCAAACGTTACATCGCCGACAGCGTGGCCAAAGGCAGCTACAACAGTGACGCATGGGCTCTGAGCGCCTTGGGCGGTTATACCTTCAAGCTCTCTGACCACCTGATTGTCGAACCCCGTGTCGCCGCACGTTACACCAATATTCAGCTGGACAGCTTTAATGAGCATGGCTCTTCGGCCGCCCTGCACTCCAATGCCCAGCGCTTCGAAATCGGCGAGCTGGGCGCCGGGTTGCGAATGGCCGCCGACGTGCCATTGCTCAATGGCACCCTTACACCTGAAGCGAGTGTGATGGCTTACCATGACTTCATCGGTGACCGGATCAATCAGACCTCCAGTTTCACCTTGGGGGGCTCGCCTTTCATTGTCTCGGGAGCCAGTCCGGTACGTGATAGTTATGAAGGTCGCATAGGGGTGAAGTATCAAATTGATGCTCTAACCCTGGGGACCCATTACAGCTATCAAGCGAAGACCGGTTTTAACGCCGACACCTTTACCCTTGAAGCGCGCTACGCTTTTTGATCGACTGGATTGCAACGGTTCGCGCGGGTGGGCCGTTGCGTCTGATCAACAGGTTAAAACCATGTTTAAAGCACTGGCCGCCATCGGCTTCGCGCTCCTCGGGCTCAGCGGGTGCGCGGGTAAAGTCGATTTGCAGGCGCTAAGCCACAGTTCTTCGCTTACTCCTGGAACGCTCGATAGTTCACCTTACACACTCATGGCCTTGCTCCCGCCACCAGGGAGCTATAAGCATCTGCGTGTTTACATTGAAGGCGATGGTCGGGCGTGGGCGACACGATCTCAACCGAGTATCGATCCGACCCCTCGCGTGTCCTTGATGGCGAGATTGGCCGCTGGAGATCGAGGGCCCAGTGCCTATCTGGCGCGCCCTTGTCAGTTCGTGACATCACCAGGCTGCAACCCTGATGTGTGGACTTCCGGTCGTTTCAACTCATCAGTCATACAGACCATGAGCGCGGCCCTTGATCGTCTGAAAAGCCGCTTTGCCGTGGAGCAGTTCGAACTGGTCGGATACTCGGGTGGCGCGGCGATTGCCTTGATCCTTGCGGGTTCTCGTAACGACGTCACTCAGGTGCAAACGATTGCCGGCAATCTCGACCCGGTAAAGTGGGCGGAGCTGATGCAGCTCGCGCCATTCTCGAAACCGGTGACACCTCTGGCGTTTCGCGACAAGTTGCGGGCGCTCCCGCAACGTCATTTCATCGGTTTGAATGACAAGGTCGTGCCGCCTCAAATGCTCCGGGTCTATACCACGCAGCTTCAGGGCAAATGCCTGGAAGTCGTCGAAAGCCTCGCCACCCACGATCAGGGATACGATGAAAGTTGGGGGGCGCGGTCGAATCTGCCATTGGCTTGCGAGACTGATCCATTGCGCTGAATGCAGATTCAGCCCATCAGGCGCCACCCTTGGTTTGGCGCTCAATAGCACAAGGCGCACTGTCGACAGCGGTCTGGCGTAGCACTCGATTACCGGCACGGATCAGCCAGCAAGAGAGGATGAACGGCGCGGTCAGCGTTGGCAGACCGATGGCGGCAAACACCGGCGTCAGCAACAGCGCTGATGCAATACCGGCCAGCGGCAGCCAAGGCTTCTGGCGCTGCGAGCTGAAGGCGAGGGCGGCGAGGACGGCGTTATAGCCACCGAGGCCGATCAATGCGGTGTAGAAGTCGTGATGCAGCATGCTCCAGCCCATGCCCGCGACAGACGCCAACAATGCCCAGCAGAATGCGCGGCGATCAGCGATCAGCAAACCCACGGCAATCATCGCACCGGCCAGTGGATGACCGAGGAACATCACCTGGCCGAGGCCTTTGAGTGGTGCGGCGAGCATGTTCAGCGTATTGATTTCGATCAAGTGCGCATTGGTCGAGGGCGTGGCGAAGCACAGCAGCAACCAGCCCAGCCCCACGAAGGGCGCCGTATAGGCAGGCAGGTAGTGGCTGAGCCGGACGCGTTTGAGCCATTGTTGAGTGAACATCGCGCTCAGGCCGCCAGCGGCGATGATCAGCGGCGGTAACAGCGCTGACCAGGGGAAGTAGAGGCTCAGCAGCAAACCGAGCAGAACACCGTTGTAACTGAAGAGTCCGGCCTGTCGATCGGCCTTGGCATAGCCGCGTCGTTGCGCGGTGAGCAACCCGGCGACACCGCCCAGCAGTGCACCGCCGAGCAGGGCGGGCGCGGTGAACAGAATGGCCAACAGGCACAGCAGACCGCACAGCGGATGGCGCTGGAGAAAGATCTGACTGAAACCGTTGAGCAGGGCAGTGGCCCAGTCGGGGCAGTGGGTGTTGAAGTGATTGGCAGGCATGATGAGGTCTGTAGTGTGTCTGGGGCACCGAGTCGCCCCATTCGCGAGCAAGCCCGCTCCCACATTTAATCTGTGATAGACACAAAACTAATGTGGGAGCGGGCTTGCTCGCGAAGAGGCCGGTACAGGCGCTAAATCAATGTTTCGATACGCAGTGAGTTAGTCGACCCCGGCTGCCCAAACGGCACACCCGCGGTGATCAATAAGGTGTCGCCACGCTTGGCCATGCCCTGCGCCTGGGCAATCTCCAGCGCCGTCGAGCACACCTCATCCACCTGCCGCAGCCGATCATTGACCACCGAGTGCACGCCCCACGCCACCGTCAACCGGCGAGCGGTTTGCAGGTTCGGCGTCAGGTTGAGGATCGGCACCGTTGGCCGCTCCCGCGCCGCACGCAAACTCGAGGTGCCGGATTCGCTGTAATTCACCAGTACCGCTACTGGCAGCACATTGCTGATGCGACGAATCGCGCAGCTGATCGCATCGGAAACAGTCGCTTCAGCCTTGGGTCGGCTGACGTCCAGTTGCGCCTGATAGTCCGGACCGTTTTCCACCTGACGAATGATCTTGCTCATCATCTGCACGGCTTCCAGCGGGTACTCACCGGACGCGGTTTCCGCCGACAGCATCACCGCATCCGCACCTTCGGCCACGGCGTTGGCAACATCGGTCACCTCGGCACGGGTCGGGGCAGGGGAGAAGCGCATCGACTCGAGCATCTGCGTCGCCACCACCACCGGTTTGCCGAGCTGACGGCAGATGGTGATGATGTTTTTCTGAATCTGCGGCACGCTTTCGGCCGGTACTTCCACGCCCAGGTCACCGCGAGCGACCATAATCGCATCGCTCAATTCGGCGATCTCGCGCAGTTGCGTCACCGCCGAAGGCTTCTCGATCTTGGCCATCAAAAACGCTTTGTCGCCGATCAGTTCGCGCGCCTCGCGGATGTCTTCCGGGCGCTGCACAAACGACAGCGCGACCCAGTCCACACCCAGCTCCAGACCGAAGCTCAAATCGCGACGGTCCTTGGCGGTCAGCGGGCTCAGTTCCAGCACCGCTTGCGGCACGTTCACGCCTTTGCGGTCCGAGAGTTCGCCGCCATTGAGCACGGTGGTGTCGATGGCGTCGGCGTACTTTGTCACCACGCGAAGACGCAGCTTGCCGTCATCCAGCAGCAGGTCCATGCCCGGCTCGAGTGCGGCGATGATTTCCGGGTGAGGCAGGTTGACCCGGCGCTCATCCCCCGGCGTCGGGTCAAGATCCAGACGCAGCGCCTGACCGCGATGCAGTTGCACCTTGCCCTCGGCGAACTTGCCGACCCGCAGTTTCGGGCCTTGCAGGTCCATCAGAATGCCCAGCGGATAATTCAGCTGGCGCTCGACTTCACGAATCCACTGATAGCGCTGAGCGTGGTCGGCGTGATCGCCGTGGCTGAAGTTCAGGCGAAAGATATTGACCCCGGCCTGCACCAGTTCACGGATGTCGTCGATCCCGTGAGTGGCAGGACCGAGGGTGGCGAGGATTTTAACCTTCTTGTCAGGCGTCATTTTTAGGGCTCTCGAGAATCAGGATGGCACGGAAGTCGTTGACGTTGGTGCGGGTCGGCTCGGTGACGATCAGCGCGTCCAGCGCCTCGAAATAGCCGTAGCCATTGTTGTTGTCCAACTCGTCGCTGGCACTCAGGCCGAGGGCGGCGGCGCGGACGTAGCTGTCCGGGGTCATGATTGCGCCGGCATTGTCTTCGGAACCGTCGATGCCATCGGTGTCGCCGGCCAGCGCGTAGACGCCGGGCAGGCCTTTGAGGCTGTCGGTCAGGCTCAGCAGGAATTCGGCGTTGCGTCCGCCACGGCCATTACCGCGTACGGTGACCGTGGTTTCACCGCCCGAGAGGATCACGCAGGGCGCCGCCAATGGCTGACCGTGCAGCACGACCTGACGGGCGATGCCGGCGTGAACCTTGGCCACTTCGCGAGATTCGCCTTCCAGGTCGCCGAGGATCAGCGGGCTGAAACCGGCCTGACGCGCTTTCACCGCAGCGGCTTCAAGCGACTGTTGTGGGCGGGCGATGAGTTGGAAGTGACTGCGCGCCAGGCTCGGGTCGCCGGGTTTGACCGTCTCTGATTCCGGGTTCTGCAGCCAGTTGCGCACCGAGGCCGGGACTTCAATGGCGTAACGCTTGAGGATCGCCAGAGCTTCGGCGGAAGTGCTCGGGTCGGCCACGGTGGGGCCGGAGGCGATGACCGTGGCGAGGTCGCCCGGTACATCGGAAATCGCATAGGTATAAACAGTGGCAGGCCAGCAGGCTTTGCCGAGACGACCGCCCTTGATCGCCGAGAGGTGCTTGCGCACGCAATTCATCTCGCCGATGGTGGCGCCGGATTTGAGCAGGGCTTTGTTGATCGATTGCTTGTCGGCCAGGGTGATGCCGGCTGCGGGCAAGGCCAGCAGGGCAGAGCCGCCGCCCGAGAGCAGGAAGATCACACGGTCGTCTTCGGTCAGGTTGCTGACCAGTTCCAGTACGCGTTTGGCCACGGCCAGACCGGCAGCATCAGGCACCGGGTGAGCGGCTTCGACCACTTCGATTTTTTCACACGGGGCGCCGTGACCGTAACGCGTCACCACTAAACCTGATACTTCACCCTGCCAGCAACGCTCCACCACTTGAGCCATGGCTGCGGCGGCTTTGCCGGCGCCGATGACGATCACCCGACCGCTGCGGTCTTTGGGCAAATGGGCTTCGAGGACTTGCTGCGGATGGGCCGCGTCGATGGCTGTGGCAAACAGCTCGCGCAGGAATTGTTGCGGATTGACCGACATGGCGGGCTCCCGGATTTCTTGTTATTGGAGGGCGACTCGGTTCCCTGTGGGAGCGGGCTTGCTCGCGAAAGCGGTGTATCAGGCGCCATTTGTATTGGCA
>NZ_JAHBDP010000092.1:0-44524 GCF_019956495.1 Pseudomonas sp. BF-B-26
AGCCAATCCTTCCTCAGCCAGGCGCCGGGTCAGTTCAGCCGTGGTCATTTCAACGCCCAGGGTGAATGCCTGACCTGCCCAGAGATTGCTGAAGTCCGCTTCTCCCTTGGCCCGCAACGGCATCAGCGCACCACCCGCCAGCGGGAAGGCCGGTGCTTTGGCGCTCATCGGTCCGAGTTCGCGCATTACCCGATTGAGAATGCCGCGCGCCGGGCGTCCGGTGAAAATGTTAGTGACGGCGGTTTCACTTTCCTTGGCCGTGCGCAACGCCTTGTGATGAGACGCACTGACCTTGGCCTCTGGCGTGAACAAGTACGCCGTGCCCACTTGCACCGCCGAAGCCCCCAACAGGAAAGCCGCTGCGACGCCTCGTGCATCGGCAATCCCGCCGGCAGCAATCACCGGCACTTTCACCGCATCGACGATCTGCGGCACCAGCGCAAAGATCCCCACTTGGCTGCTCAGATCATCACTGAGAAACATGCCCCGATGGCCACCGGCCTCATACCCCATGGCAATGATTGCGTCACAACCGTGCTGCTCGAGCCAAATGGCCTCTTCGACCGTGGTGGCCGAGGAGAGCACTTTCGCCCCAGTGGCTTTCACGCGATCCAGCAGGGGCTTTTCCGGCAGGCCGAAGTGGAAACTCACGACTTCGGGGCGAAACTCTTCGATCACTTCGCAGGCCGCGTTATCGAACGGTGCTCGATTGGACACCGGCGTCGGCGCGTCGAAGTCCACGCCAAGTTCCCGGTAGTAGGGCTCCAGCAGATTCTTCCAGTCTCGAGCGCGCTGCTCATCGGCGGCGGGCGGCTGATGGCAGAAGTAGTTGACGTTGATCGGGCGCTGAGTGTGTTGACGAATCGTTTTCAGCTCCTCGCGTAACTGATCGATGCTCAACATGGCGGCGGGCATCGAGCCCAGGCCGCCGGTATTGCAGGCTGCGATAACCATGGCCGAAGTGGTCGCGCCGGCCATGGGGGCCTGGATGATCGGCAGCTCAATGCCGAGCAGGTCAAGAATGCGGGTATCTGGCCATTTGCTCATTTGAAGGGTTCTCCGACGTCATAACAGGGCAGGGACGGTAGGACCGATTTTGTAACAGCTATGCCTGACATAAGGCCAGTCGAGTTTTTGTTCCGTGTGTCACTCTTGGCTTAAAGTCGAGTACGGTGAAATGTTGCTATATGTTATTTCAACGGCACGATAACTGAGTGATTCCATCTGGAGGCAGCAATGTTCCAAGGCATTTTGATCGACAAAGACGACAGCGGTTACCGGGCCACACTGCAAGAGATCAATGACGATCAACTGCCCGAGGGCGATGTGACTGTGCGGGTGGCATACAGCACGCTGAACTTCAAGGACGGCCTGGCGATCACCGGCAGCAGCCCGGTGGTGCGAAAATTCCCGATGGTGCCGGGGATCGATCTGGCAGGCACTGTCGAATCCAGTGAGCATCCAGACTACAAGGTCGGTGATCAGGTCGTACTCAATGGCTGGGGTGTTGGTGAAGGACATTGGGGCGGACTGGCGCAGAAGGCTCGCTTGAATGGCGACTGGTTGATTCCGCTACCCAAAGAGTTCACTGCGGCGCAAGCGATGGCCATCGGCACGGCGGGTTACACGGCGATGCTGAGCATCCTGGCGCTGGAACATAATGGCGTGACGCCGGAGCAAGGCGAAGTGTTGGTCACCGGCGCCAATGGCGGTGTAGGCAGTTTCGCCATCGCACTGCTGAGCAAGCTCGGCTATCGGGTGGTTGCATCCACCGGCCGAACCTCCGAGCACGATTACCTCAAGCAACTGGGCGCCAGCGAAATCATCGACCGCGCCACGCTGTCCGAACCGGGCAAGCCCTTGGCCAAGGAGCGTTGGGCGGCGGTCATCGACTCGGTCGGCAGTCACACCCTGGCCAACGCCTGTGCCAGCACCAAGGCCAACGGCACTGTCGCCGCGTGTGGCCTGGCGCAAGGCATGGACTTCCCGGCTTCAGTCGCACCGTTCATTTTGCGTGGCGTGACCCTGGCCGGGATCAACAGCGTGACTCAACCCAAAGCCAAGCGGATACTGGCGTGGAATCGTCTGGCCAGGGATCTCGACTTCGCCTTGCTGCCGTTGATCAGTCACGAAATCGGTTTGAGTGAAACGATCGAGGCCGCACCGCGTTTGCTCGCTGGTCAGTTGCGTGGTCGGGTGGTGGTCGACGTCAATCGTTGACTGTTGCACCATAATTCAAACAAACAAATGACAGAGACAAGGACTATTGACCATGGATGTAAAGCAGCGTGAAGTACGGCCCTTTAGCGTCTCGGGCCTGCAAGTGCGCACTTGCAATGCCGCAGAGCAGCAACCAGGCACTGCGCGCATCGGTCCGATGTGGGAACAATTCTTCGTTGAGGGGATTTTCGACAAGATCCCCCACAAACAGCCGGATTCCTTCATGTACGGCGTCTACTCCAACTACGAGTCCGACGCTTCGGGCTGCTTCGATGTGACGGCGGGTGTGGCGGTCACTGCGCCCTCGGAGGGCTTTGCGCAGATTCAGGTGGAAGGAGGCGATTACCTGGTGTTCAGCGCCAAAGGAGCGATGCCGGACTGCGTCATTCAGGCGTGGGGCCTGATCTGGGCTTACTTTAAGGACAACCCGCAGGTTTGCCGCTCGTTCGCAACGGACTTCGAGGTCTATACCAGCGCGGATTCAGTGTCGGTCTATATCGGCATTCAGGACTCAGACGGGTTTTCGCGCTCAAGCAACTGACGCTTGCGCTCCACACCCCAGCGATAGCCCGACAGGTTGCCGTCGCTTCGCACCACGCGGTGGCACGGAATCGCCACCGCCAGGTTGTTCGCGCCGCAGGCTTGAGCCACGGCGCGCATCGCTTTTGGCGCGCCGATTCGCTGAGCGATATCGGCGTAGCTGGCGGTGCAGCCGACGGGAATCTCCCGCAGGGCTTGCCAGACCCGTTCCTGAAAAGCCGTGCCGCGAACGTCCAGCGGCAAGTCCAGGCCAAGGGCCGGCGCTTCGATAAAACCAATTACCTTGGCGATCAGTTGCTCGAACGCTTGGTCGGCGCCAATCAGATTGGCACGCCGAAACTTGTCCTGCAGATCGCAGACCAGTTGGTGCGGGTCATCGCCCAGCAGGATCGCGCAAACACCACGCTCACTCTGCGCTACCAGAATCGCGCCCAGGGAACACTGGCCGACGGCAAAACGAATGTCGTTGTTCTGACCGGCCGCACGGTAATCACCGGGTTTCATGCCCAATAGCTGATCGGCGGATTCATAGAAACGACTGTTGGAGTTGAAGCCGGCGTCATACAGCGCGTCGGTCACAGAGTCTCCGTCCGCGAGGCGCTCACGGACCCGGCGTGAACGGTGGGCCGCAGCGTAACCCTTGGGCGTCAGACCGGTCACCGCTTTGAACACCCGATGGAAGTGAAAGCTGCTGAGGCCCGCAGCAACAGCCAGTTCGCTCAGGACAGGCGGATTCTCCGCGGTTTCGATCTGGCGACAAGCGGCCGCCACGGTCGCAGCATGTTGCGCGGCGATATCGCTTTGATCCTTCGCGGCGCGTTTGCTGGGGCGATAACCCGCCGCCTGGGCCTGCTCGGCGGTGTCGAAGAACTCGACGTTCTGCGGTTTCGGCAAACGCGCCAGGCTGCTGGGGCGGCAGTAAATGCCGGTGGTTTTCACCGCGTATACAAACTGTCCGTCTGCCCGGGGATCACGCGCGACAACGGCGGCCCAGCGAGGATCGTTCTCGGTGGCAATCTTTGTCGAATGGCTTGTCATGGCTTCATGTCCGTTGATCCGTTTCATGCAGATTAACCAGCCGACGGGGTCGCTGCACCCCGGGTCTTGCGGTCGAATTCGAAGGCTTTATCCGGCGGTACGAAAGGTGAAGTTGATCCGTTGTTCGCCCAGTCGCGGGTGTTGGCCGTCCTTGATCGGCAAGACCCCGTGATAACGCAAGCGATCCACGCCACCCCAGACCACGATGTCGCCATGGAGCAGCGGTACTCGTTGGCTTTTATCGCTGCGTTCGAAGCCGCCGAACAGGAACATTGCCGGCAATCCCAGAGACACTGAAACAATGGGCGCTGCGTAGGAAACTTCGTCTTTGTCCTGGTGCAACGACATCTTGGCCCCGGGAACATAGCGGTTGATCAGGCAGGAATCAGGCGTGAAATCCGCAAACCCCGCTTCCCGGGCCGCCGCTTGTGCCAGTTCGAGAAACACCTCGGGCATTTTCGGCCAGGGTTTTCCAGTCAGCGGATCATCGCGGGTATAGCGATAGCCGCTGCGGTCGGTGGTCCAGCCCAGCACGCCGCAACTGCTCAAGGCGACCGACATGGTAAAACCTCCGGGCGTGATCATCTGCCGAAACGGTGCCGCCGCCAGAACCGTGTCCAGTGCGGGCAGCAACTGATCCAGCCAGGGCAGGGCAAAGCCTCTGAGGACGCAGGATTGTTCGCCGATATGATCGAGCCTGGGTTGCTGCTCGGGTTCCGCGTCGGCAAACAAGTCGAAGGTGAGCGGGTTCATGGGGTCATAGCGCGTCGTGAAAGATGATTCCAAGGGTATGCCGTTTTCCACTGTGCAGGCGACTCACGCCGTGGCGCAGGGTGACTCGGTAATAGCCACGAACGCCTTTGACCGGTCGTTGGTTGACGGCAAAGATCAGCCCGTCGCCTTTCTTCAGGCCAATGACCTGAGGGCGCGACTGCATCCGCGGGCGCTGTTCCGTCAGCACGAACTCGCCACCAGTGAAGTCGTCGTCCGGCTCTGACAGCAGAATCGCCACTTGCAGCGGGAAGACGTGTTCGCCGTACAGGTCCTGATGCAAGCAGTTGTAGTCCTGCGGTCCATATTGCAGCAACAACGGCGTCGGGCGTGTCTGACCGGCGGCATGACAGCGGTCGAGGAACGCTTCATGCGCTTCAGGGAAACGGGTCGGCAGGTCCATGTGCGCGCACCAGCGATTGGCAATGGGCACCAATCGAGGATAGAGCGCGCTGCGCAAACGGGCGACGATATCCGGCAACGGGTATTTGAAGTATTTGTACTCGCCACGGCCAAAGCCGTGACGAGCCATGATCACTTGCGAGCGAAACGGCTCGGGACTGGCGTACAGAGCGCTGATTTCATCGCATGTCTCGTGGCTTAAAAGCGACCGGATGATCGCGCAGCCATCCTGATCGAGTTGCTGTGCCAGCGCTTCCCAGTCCAGTTCATCGAGAGAACGCTCGCTCATCGCTGCGCCTCACGATCCAGCAGTTGCCGTTTGCGCTCCAGCCCCCAACGGTAGCCGCCAAGGCTGCCATCCTGACGCAGCACTCGATGGCACGGCACGATCACCGCCAGCGGGTTGGCTCCGCAGGCATTGGCCACCGCCCGAAAAGCCGTGGGTTGACCCAGTTGTCGCGCGATATCCAGATAGCTGGCGGTTTCACCCACGGGTATTTGCCGCAGGGCATCCCAGACTCGCCGTTGAAACACGCTGCCTGTCAGATCCAGCGGCAAATCCAGAGTGGTGCGCGGGTCTTCGAGGTGGCGCAGGGTTTTCTCCAGCGCAGGCATCAAGCCTTCATCGCGCTGCGGTGCTTGTTGGCCGGGGAAGCGTTGCGAAAGATCGCGTTCCAGCATTGCCAGATCATCACCGATCAGCAGTGCACACAAGCCCTCGGCGCTGAACGCCAGCAGCAAGACGCCAAGGCTGGAAGTGCCGCTGATGAAGCGAATCGAGGAAGTAGACATGTTCTGACTCCTTAACCAAAGGTTGAGGTAGCCAGTCTAGGGAGCGGGGACTTCGTTAACACTCCGGCGCTTGCGGTTGAATTCCAGAGACAGGAGCAGACGTCCATGTTGTCGCTCCGGATCCCGTTACAGCGCTTTGCTGACGTTGATGTCGCTGATGACGTCTTCGCTCGAACCGTGAAGAGCATCCAATGCGGCCTTGGCTTCTTCTTCGGTGCCTTTTTCAAGTTGGGCAAATTCGAAGCGACGCTCACCATTGAGTTTGTACTTGATGACGTACTTGGTCGTTTGAGCCACGGTCATACCTGCTTGTCTTGGTGTTTGGGTGTCACTCAGCTCAGTTTCGTGCTGGAGCGGCGGATGATCTTGATGGTGTGAGTCAGGGTCGGTTTGCGAGTCACGCTGATCGGCCGGCGGTTGACCGTGTCGATGGTGATGTTCCAGAAACCGGTGCTCGGTGCAGTAATCCGGGCTGGGAAGGTGTCGAATGCACCACCGTGATAAGTATGGCGGCCGCCATTTTTGAAACTGCGGAAATTGGCGTCGTTCATCAAGCGGATATTGCATGTTTGGGAGCATTGAATGACGACGATGTCGTCTTCGTTGAGGTGCTCGCGCTGGTGGATAAATTTCATGAGGCGCCTCCAGAAGGGCTTTTTCTACAAAATCAAAACGATAGCATGTGCGATTGGCGCAGTTTATCAGCCCGAACGGGTTATTATCCGGTCGTCGAGGTCTGCTTTGACAATTAAAAACAGTTATTCGGAATTCTATGAGCGATAAATGCAGCATGCCTCGGAGAAAAACAGCATTTGTACTGTCGGAGTGTCTTTATCGGAGGTGTTGTATGAAGTGGGGTGTGCTGTTCCTGCCTATGGCAATAGCGATGAGTGGTTGTGCGAGTGTCTCGGAGATCAATGAGTCGCTACCGACCATGAACGTAATTTCAGGCAAGAAGCCTCATGAGTACGCGCAATGCCTGACCGAAAAACTGGCCGGTAGCCGGGGAGCCCTGCAAGTCGAGCCGCACAAGGATGGTATGCGAGTCATCGTGCCGCAGAAGTTCTCGTCGGGGCCGGCCGCGGTATTTGATATCGAAGACCGCTCCACTGGCAGCAGCATCAAATTGCATGAGCGTATATCAAATGTGCCGTTGCGCCCCATGGATGTACGCAATGCCGCTACGGCGTGCATTTCCGGCTGATAGACTGTCGCCCGTCAGCACGATGCCGCCAAAGCAGCGCTTTGGCGGCATTGTCATTTCTGGAGTCGAGCATGAAGCGAGAGCAGGTACAGCAGCGCCATGCAGAGGGTCACATCTCTGCCACCCACGTGATTCAGAATCCGGCGAATCCGGGCGAATGGATCGTGTTTTTCAAGAAAAGCGCCGGGCGCAGTTATTTTCTGGTGGATGAAAACGATGAAGTCGAATCCTTCAGTAGCCTCGATGAATTGATCGAGACGGTGCGCGGTCTGGGGATCAAGTTCGCCGAAATTCACATGTAGGGCAGGGCGCCTTACTTGCAGACCACCACGACGCTGCGGTTCTTGTAATTGCCGACGTCGACGCCCAGCGTCTTGTCGCTTTCCTTGGTCGAGGGTGTTCCGTCGGTACCGACGATCCGATAGCCGGTGCCGGCGCAAGAGGCATCGGCTTTTTCGTAGCAGGTCGCCCAGGAATTGGCTTCCCCGGAGCAGTCGATGGCCAGGCCTTGCTCGCCGTTGTTCAGGTAGGTCGTTTCGGAAGTGGCGCAGCCGCTCAGGGCCAGTGCCGCAATCAGTGGCAAGAATTTATTCATGTCGTTGTCGTCATCAGGATGAAGGGGCTGAGCCTGTGACAGCGCTGGCATCAAAAGGTTATAGCGAATGGCCACTTAGTTTCAGGCAATCGCAAAAAAGCCCCGCGTAAGGCAGGGCTTGGGCCGAGTTCGGTACTTCTCAGGACTTGTCCTTGCCGCGACGCTTCGGGGCTGGGTGTTCGAGCTCCAGAACGGATGCCACTTCAATCGCCAACGCTTCGGTAGGGAAAGGCCCGGCGATATTTTCGCCGCCTGCACTGTCTACCCACCACTGGCCGTCTTTCGCCTGATTGATCAGGAACCCGTTGACACTTTTTGCTTCCGACATCTATCTGCCTCGTTGGCTGGTTCAATCGCGCAATGATAGCGCCAAATGCACTCAACGGGTGCTGAAGGTGTAGGAT
Source organism: Pseudomonas sp. BF-B-26 (assembly GCF_019956495.1). Classification (NCBI taxonomy): domain Bacteria; kingdom Pseudomonadati; phylum Pseudomonadota; class Gammaproteobacteria; order Pseudomonadales; family Pseudomonadaceae; genus Pseudomonas; species Pseudomonas sp. BF-B-26. The sequence goes on from NZ_JAHBDP010000092.1 coordinate 7,967, forward strand.
TGGCGGCCGTGCAGACCTGATGGTCTGTGCTATCTATAAAGGCTGCGGAGTTATCTCGGGAACTATCCGCGAGAATATTTCTCTATGATGGCATCGGTTAGCCAGCGCGGGGGCATTGTAAGGTGCACGCCGCCTGATTAGACTGCGCCGAAACTCGTACACACAGCCCTATCAAGGACTTATATGATCAAGAAATGCTTGTTCCCAGCAGCCGGTTACGGTACTCGCTTCCTGCCAGCGACTAAAGCCATGCCCAAAGAAATGCTGCCGGTGGTAAACAAGCCACTGATCCAGTACGGCGTCGAAGAAGCACTGGACGCTGGGTTGACCGAAATCTCCATCGTCACCGGTCGCGGTAAACGCGCTCTGGAAGACCACTTCGACATCAGCTACGAGCTGGAAAACCAGATCAAAGGCACCGACAAGGAAAAATACCTGGTCGGCATCCGCAAACTGTTGGACGAGTGTTCGTTCTCCTACACCCGTCAGACCGAAATGAAAGGCCTGGGCCACGCGATCCTGACTGGTCGCCCGCTGATCGGTGACGAACCGTTCGCGGTAGTGCTGGCGGACGACTTGTGCGTCAACCTCGAAGGCGACGGCGTCCTGACCCAGATGGTCAAGCTGTACGAGCAGTATCGCTGCACCATCGTTGCGATCCAGGAAGTGGATCCGCAGGAAACCAACAAGTACGGCGTGATCGCCGGCGAGCTGATCGCTGATGATTTGTACCGCGTTCGCAACATGGTCGAAAAACCAGCCCCGGAAGACGCACCGTCGAACCTTGCGATCATCGGTCGTTACATCCTGACGCCGGATATTTTCGAGCTGATCAAACAAACCGAGCCAGGCAAAGGCGGCGAGATTCAAATCACCGACGCCCTGATGAAGCAGGCGAAAAACGGTTGCGTGATTGCCTACAAGTTCAAGGGCAAGCGTTTTGACTGCGGTGGCGCTGAAGGCTACATCGAGGCCACCAACTTCTGCTTCGAGAACTTCTACAAGACTGGCAAGGCTTACTGATAGCCTCTGACCCACTTGTATCGAAAAGCCACCTTCGGGTGGCTTTTTCATTTTCCGTCCCCATATCGTTTGCAGCGCTTGCCCAACGGATGTCTGCGGGTATGCTTGTGGACTGCCGAGGAGATTGAAAATGGCCTACGATTTTGACCTTTATGTGATTGGCGCCGGTTCCGGCGGTGTGCGGGCTGCGCGTTTTGCTGCCGGTTTTGGCGCGAAAGTGGCTGTGGCCGAGAGCCGCTATCTTGGCGGCACCTGTGTGAACGTCGGCTGTGTGCCGAAGAAACTGCTGGTCTACGGCGCACACTTCGCCGAAGACTTCGAGCAGTCTTCGGGTTTTGGCTGGACGCCGGGCGAAGCGAAGTTCGATTGGGCGACGCTGATCGCCAACAAGGATCGCGAGATCAATCGACTGAACGGCATCTATCGCAACCTGCTGGTTAACAGCGGCGTGACCTTGCATGAAGGCCACGCCAAAATCGTTGATCCGCACCAGGTCGAGATCAATGGCGAGCGCTACACCGCCAAAAACATCCTGATTGCTACCGGTGGCTGGCCACAGATTCCGGAGATTCCGGGGCATGAGCATGCAATCAGTTCCAACCAGGCGTTCTTCCTCAAAGAGCTGCCCAAACGTGTTCTGGTCGTAGGCGGTGGTTACATCGCCGTCGAATTCGCCGGGATCTTCCACGGTCTGGGCGCCGACACCACGTTGCTGTATCGCGGTGAGCTGTTCCTGCGCGGCTTCGACGGTGCGGTGCGCAAACACTTGCAGGAAGAGCTGACCAAGCGTGGCATGGACCTGCAGTTCAACGCCGACATCGAGCGTATCGACAAGCAGTCCGATGGCAGCCTGAAGGTGACCCTCAAGGACGGCCGTGAGCTGGAAGCGGATTGTGTGTTCTACGCCACCGGTCGACGTCCGATGCTCGACAATCTTGGGCTGGAAAATACAGGGGTCAAACTCGACAAGAAAGGTTTCGTCGAAGTCGACGAGCAGTATCAGACGGCTGAACCGTCGATCCTGGCGCTTGGCGATGTCATCGGTCGGGTTCAGCTGACGCCGGTCGCTCTGGCCGAAGGCATGGCCGTGGCGCGACGTTTGTTCAAGCCTGAGCAATATCGCCCGGTGGATTACAAGATGATCCCGACCGCGGTGTTCAGCTTGCCGAACATCGGCACGGTCGGTTTCACCGAGGAAGAGGCGCGGGAGGCCGGTCACGATGTGGTGATCTTCGAAAGCCGCTTCCGTCCAATGAAACTGACCCTGACCGAATGTCAGGAGCGAACCCTGATGAAACTGGTGGTGGACGCCAAGACCGACAAGGTTCTGGGCTGTCACATGGTCGGTCCGGAGGCTGGGGAAATTGTTCAGGGCTTGGCGATCGCCTTGAAGGCAGGTGCCACCAAGCGCGACTTCGATGAAACCATCGGCGTGCACCCCACTGCCGCCGAAGAATTCGTCACCATGCGCACGCCGGTCGCGGGTTAATCGTCCTTTTTGGGCTCTGATGCGTCTGGCGCTGTCGCAATGACGGCCGCCAGGCGCACGCTCTCATCGAGATTCGCCTGAGTCTTGAGTAACTCAATTTCCAGCGCTTTGTTTATCTGCGACTGCTCATCGACGCTCTGTTTCAGTGACTGGCTTTCCAGCAGGGCAGCGCGCAAGCGTTCCTGGAGGAGGGTGCGTTCGTTGTCGATACGGTTGACCTGTTCCAGTAACTGATCCTGTCGAGCGTTGGTTTGCTTGAGTTGATCCTGCAGCAGGCTCAATTCTCTCAGGGTGCCACGGTTCTCCGTCAGCAAACGCTCGTTGTCGCGGTGCAATTGCGTGATCTCATCCTGACGCACCAATGCGCTTTGCTGGGCCTGGCGCAACTCCATTTGAATCTGCTGCACCTGGCTTTCGTGGCGACGTTGCTCCTGCTCGCGTTGTTCTTTGACAGCGTTGCGATAATGTTCCAGGGCATCGCGAGCGTGCAGGTGCTTTTCTTCCAGTGAGCGGATCTGCTCATCCTTGTCTTGCAAGCGTAATTCGAAATCCGCCAGCGCCTGGTTCAGTCCGGCGTTGCGGGTTTGCTCGGTCTGCAGCATGGCGCCGGTTTCTTGCAGGGCCTCGGACTCTTGAGTTAGTGCCAGGCTTTGAATTTCGTACTGCTGCTGCAATTGCGTGTTGGCTTGTTGGGCTTCATGCAGTTGCGTATCCAGCGCTTTCTTTTGTTTATCGAACTGCTCGCGGGCCTGATCGATAGGCTCCTGAGCCTGTTCCTTGAGTCTTTGTGCCAGCCGCGCGACCAGTCCCGCCAGCTCGTCATCAATCGGTTCTGGCAGTACTTCGGTGCGCTCGGTGCCGTTATCCAGTTCCTTCAAATAGCGATGAATTGTGGTTTTCGAGCCCGTGTTGCCCATCTCGATCCGTACCGCATCGATGCTTGGGTTTTCACCGCGCGCCAGAATTGCCAGGCGCGCCGCTTGCACCACCGCTTTGTTTACACCGCCACGAGCCATGAGTTCTCCTACGATTTCGTACTGTGGTACATGCCACCTAAGTACACAATGTACCACGCAACATAAAAACGTAAAATACGACAAGTATTCAGGCGGGATATACTGGTATTACCCCGCGTGATAAGCCCTGTAGCGCGTTTTCACCCGCCAAAGCGGTACGTTTTAGAGAGTTGAGCCCATGACTGAGCTGGATCGTTACCTGCAAGCCGCCACCCGCGACAACACCCGTCGCAGCTACCGGGCGGCTATCGAGCATTTCGAAGTCAGTTGGGGCGGTTTCCTGCCGGCGACCAGTGACAGCGTGGCGCGTTACCTCGTCGCTCATGCGGGTGTGCTGTCGATCAATACCTTGAAATTGCGTTTGTCAGCGCTGGCGCAATGGCACAACAGTCAGGGTTTTCCTGATCCCACCAAGGCGCCGGTGGTGCGCAAGGTCTTCAAGGGCATTCGCGCGCTACACCCGGCTCAAGAAAAACAGGCCGAGCCGTTACAGCTTCAACATCTGGAGCAAGTCGTTGCCTGGCTGGAGCAAGAAGCGCACACCGCAAAATCCGAACACGATCAACCGGCTCTGTTGCGGGCCAGGCGCGACAGGGCACTGATCCTGTTGGGCTTCTGGCGCGGTTTTCGTAGCGATGAGTTGTGCCGGTTACAGATCGAGCACGTGCAAGCGGCTGCCGGCTCAGGCATCACGCTGTATTTGCCGCGAACCAAGAGCGACCGCGAAAACCTCGGCAAGACTTACCAGACGCCAGCGTTGCAGCGCCTGTGCCCGGTGCAGGCGTACATCGACTGGATCAGCGAAGCCGCGTTGGTTCGCGGGCCGGTATTCCGGGGCATCGACCGCTGGGGCCACCTGAGCGAGGAGGGGCTGCACGCCAACAGCGTGATCCCGTTACTGCGCCAGGCGCTGGAGCGCGCCGGCATCCCGGCCGAGCACTACACCAGTCACTCCTTGCGCCGCGGCTTTGCTACCTGGGCGCATCAGAGCGGGTGGGATTTGAAGTCGTTGATGAGTTACGTGGGCTGGAAGGATATGAAGTCCGCCATGCGCTATGTTGAAGCCAGCCCGTTTCTCGGGATGACACCGCTCGCGGAAAAAACCATTGGCGCTGCCAAGTAAGGTTTCTTCTATTAATACGTTCGGCTAATAGCGAAAACCAATGAGCAGCATGAGCTTTGCCAATGAGCCATCCGGCAATCGAGTCGGTAGGATCCACTCCATCAACTTCTCAACCAAACTTTTAAACCCTGACGGAGAGTCATCGATGCCTATCATCAACAGCCAAGTTAAACCGTTCAAAGCTACCGCCTACAAAAATGGCGACTTCGTACAAGTGTCGGACGCTGACCTGAAAGGCAAGTGGTCTGTCGTGTTCTTCTACCCAGCCGACTTCACCTTCGTTTGCCCGACCGAACTGGAAGACCTGGCTGACAACTACGACGCGTTCCAGAAGCTGGGCGTCGAGATCTACAGCGTTTCCACCGATACCCACTTTGCCCACGCTGCCTGGCACAACACTTCGCCAGCCATCGGCAAAATCCAGTACACCATGATCGGCGACCCGACTCACGCCATCTCCCGCAACTTCGACGTGCTGATCGAAGAAGCAGGTCTGGCTGACCGTGGCACCTTCGTGATCAACCCTGAAGGCCAGATCAAAATCGTTGAACTGAACGATGGCGGCGTTGGCCGTGACGCTTCCGAGTTGCTGCGCAAAATCAAGGCTGCTCAGTACGTCGCTGCTCACCCAGGCCAGGTTTGCCCAGCCAAGTGGAAAGAAGGCGAGGCCACTCTGGCTCCGTCCCTGGACCTGGTCGGCAAGATCTAAGTCTGTGGATCGCATCATCAGGGCGGGTTTCCGCACCTAAGTAAGCTGCAACCGCCCAATAAAAACGCCCGGGCGAGATTCGCTCGGGCGTTTTTTTTCGAATTCAAAAAGGAAATCGCCCGTATGTTGGACGCCAATCTTAAAGCCCAGTTGAAGTCATACCTGGAACGGGTCACCCAGCCGATCGAGATCGTTGCATCCCTCGACGACGGTGCGAAATCCCAGGAAATGCTCGCATTACTCAAAGACGTTGCCAGTCTTTCTACTCAAATTACCTTGCTCGACAACGGTGACGATGCCCGTAAACCATCGTTCTCGATCAACCGCACGGGTGCCGATATCAGCCTGCGTTTCGCCGGCATCCCGATGGGCCACGAATTCACATCCCTGGTGCTGGCCTTGCTGCAAGTCGGCGGTCACCCTTCGAAAGCCAGCGTTGAAGTGATCGAACAGATCCGCTCGCTCAAAGGCGAGTTCAGCTTCGAGACTTACTTCTCGCTGTCCTGCCAGAACTGCCCGGACGTGGTCCAGGCACTGAACCTGATGGCCGTGCTTAACCCGAACATCCGCCACGTCGCCATTGACGGCGCGCTGTTCCAGGCCGAAGTCGATGACCGTCAGATCATGGCCGTGCCAAGCGTTTACCTGAACGGCGTGAACTTTGGCCAGGGCCGAATGGGCCTCGAAGAAATTCTCGCCAAGATCGACACCAGCGGCATCGAGCGTCAGGCCGAGAAGATCAGCGCCAAAGAAGCTTTCGACGTGCTGGTCGTCGGCGGTGGCCCGGCCGGTGCTTCGGCCGCGATCTACGCTGCCCGTAAAGGCATTCGTACCGGTGTGGCGGCTGAACGTTTTGGTGGGCAGGTGCTCGACACCATGGCCATCGAGAACTTCATCTCCGTGCAGGAAACCGAAGGGCCGAAACTGGCGGTGGCGCTGGAAGAACACGTCAAGCAATACGACGTCGACATCATGAACCTGCAGCGCGCCGACAAGTTGGTGCCGGGTAAAAATGGCGAGCTGCACGAAGTCCACTTCGCCAGCGGCGCGACCCTGAAAGCCAAGACCGTGATCCTGGCGACCGGTGCGCGGTGGCGTGAAATGAACGTCCCGGGTGAGCAGCAATACCGCAACAAAGGCGTTGCGTACTGCCCGCACTGCGACGGTCCGCTGTTCAAAGGCAAGCGCGTGGCGGTGATTGGCGGCGGTAACTCCGGCGTCGAAGCGGCCATCGACCTGGCGGGTATCGTGTCCCACGTAACACTGCTGGAGTTTGACGTGCAGCTGCGCGCCGATGCGGTCTTGCAGCGCAAGTTGCACAGCTTGCCGAACGTCACCGTGATTACCAGTGCGCAAACCACTGAAGTGTTGGGCGACGGCCAGAAGGTCAACGGCTTGCGTTACAAGGATCGTCAGTCGGACGAGTTGCGTAGTGTCGAGCTGGAAGGGATCTTCGTACAGATCGGTTTGCTGCCCAATACCGACTGGCTCAAAGGCACCATCGAGTTGTCGCCTCGCGGTGAGATCATCGTCGATGCCCGCGGTGAAACGTCGATGCCGGGTGTGTTCGCTGCCGGTGACGTGACCACCGTGCCGTACAAACAGATCGTGATTGCGGTGGGCGAGGGCGCCAAGGCCTCCCTCAGCGCATTCGATCACTTGATCCGGACCTCGGCTCCGGCATAAAACCCGACGCTGAAAACACAAAAACCCCATGAGCGATCATGGGGTTTTTTATGTCTTGCACATTCCCAATGTGGGAGCGGGCTTACATCGGTGCAGGCTGGATGATTTCGACCCAGTACGCATCCGGGTCTTTGATGAATGCCAGGCTCTTCATACGGCCGTCATTCAAGCGCTTCTGGAAATCGCAGCCCAGCGCTTCGAAGCGCTCGCACGCCGCGACGATATCCGGCACTGAGATGCAGATGTGACCGAAGCCACGCGGGTCGGTGTTGCCGTTGTGGTAAGCGAAATCCGCGTCGTTCTCGGTGCCGTGGTTGTGGGTCAGCTCGAGAATGCCGGGGATCGACTTCATCCACTCGGTGCGAGCAGCAGCGTCGGCCGGGATCTGGTTTTTATCAACCAGCGCCAGGAAGTACAGGCTGAACTCGGCTTCCGGGAAATCGCGCTTTTCAACCAGCGAGAAACCCAAAATGCGCGTGTAGAAATCCAGGGACTTGGTGATGTCCTTGACCCGCAGCATGGTGTGGTTGAAGACGAACTTCTGGGTGGCGGTGTCAGGTTGGGCAGTCACGCCTGGGAAGGTGTTCAATTCGTGCAGGCTCATGGGCCCTCCGGAAAATAAGTGGGGCTAACGAATGGCGACAATGATACGCAAGGGCTCTGACATCACCAAACCCAAACAGTCGGCTATTGCCTGACCGACGGGCGAGGCTCAGACTTTACGGTTCAATCCGTGAGTGTTCATTGCAATGATGCGTTTTTGTAAATCGATGTTCGTCCTGATCTGTGTGCTTGCAGGTGTTAACAGCGCTCACGCAGACGAGCCAATCATGACCTGGCCCAACGGCTGGGAGGTCGAAGCTGTCCCGCAAGATGACGCCAACGCCCAGGTATCCCGCCAGCGCGCGGTGAAAAACGATCAGGGCGGCACGCCGGTGATGGTGATGGAGTTGACCATGACTCAGGTGGAAAGCGGTCATCAGGTAAATCTGCAAGGCGTATTGCTGGAGATGCGCAAGTCGGTGCAGAAGGACTTCTTTCAAGGCGGTTATCAAAGTGTCTGCAACAAGATTCACCCGACGACCTTGAGCCGCTTATCAGCGCTGGAAACTACCTGCACGATCACCCAGAACGGAAGGCATGTGCTCTCTCAAACATTGGTCGCCGCCGTGGATGGCGATAAGGCCTATGTTCTTTCCTACGCGGGGCAGGCAGAGGTTTATAAGGCAAGTCAGGATGAAATAGAGACAGCCCGTAACAGCTTGAAACTTTAGTTAAAGATTTCAATGGCTGCCGGTTTCAGCGCATTCTGAAATTTTTAGATACCCAAACGGATTAAGCACAAAGTTGTTCAACAAGTAGCGAGTTGATCGACGCCAAACGTTGCATTTAGAAGGCATCCATGAAAAAGCCCTGCATTGGCAGGGCTTTTTGGTCACCGCGAGTGCTTAGCCGCGCAGCCAGGAATCAACGGTAGCGGCACCGTATTGTTCCTTCCAGGCTTTCAGGCCGCGGTGGTTGCCACCCTTGGTTTCAATCAGTTCACCGGTGTGTGGATTCTGATAAACCTTGACCACGCGAGCGCGGCGGGTTTTAGGTGTTGCCTGTTGCAGACCGGATTTGGCCGGGTTCGGATCGAGAATGGCGATGATGTCGCGCAAGCTCTTGCCGTAGGTTTTCATCAGCCCCTGGAGCTTTTCTTCGAATTCGATTTCTTTCTTGAGCCCGGCATCATTCTTCAGGGTTTCCAGCTGCTTGAGCTGCTCTTGAAGGGCCTTTTCAGCTGCACGAAATTCAGCGAGTCTGGACAATATCTTTACTCCAATAGTGTGTTTGGCTGATACCAACCGCAAACAAAGCTATAAGCCAAGAGCCTTGAAGCGACCCGGTGATAATGGCTCACCTGCCAATCTAGTGCAGGCATGAAAAATTGTAGTAGTTAATTGGCCAAGAGTAAATCCTGTCTTTTTCTTCATGTAACAACAGTAGTCTTTTGATTCAAATTGGTGCGCGATTTCCTTGTCGCGTCTCTGAGCGCCGCTAGTTAATGGTGACTTAATGCGTTAATGAAGTCCGCGCCGGGCATTGGCCGGCCGAACAGAAAACCTTGCAAGAAGTTCACGCCGTGAGCGGTCAGATAATCGGCAGGACCGAACGCCTTCCAAAAAGAGTTCAGGTAGAGGCCATGATAGTTGGCCCCCGGCGCGTACGCCGCTCAACGGTCGTTCAGTCGCTCTGCCAGTTTGATAAAGGCCAGCGTCGCGGGTGATGACTGGCGCAGATCGAGCACTGCCAGACCCACCTGGCGTGTGACCGTTGGCGACAGCGGTTTTTTCACGTAGCGACTGTCGCGATCATCGGGCAATGAGCTTTCGGCGACGACCGTCAGCGCGTCGCCTCGGCCAACGGTGTCCAGCGTGCTCAGTAGTTGCGAGCAGCGATAACGGATGTTCGGTGTCAGCCGCGCAGCGCTGAACAGTCGCGACACCAGTTCCGACGAACCGGCCTCGGTCAAGACAAAGGGGTCGTTGCACAAATCGCTCAAGCTAAGGCTGTCGCGGCGGGCCAGCGGATGATCGACGGGCAGCAGCGCGACCATTTGGTCCTCGATCAGCGCAAAGGTGTCGAACCGCTCCTCGGGCAACACCACGAAACCGATATCGATGCGCCGTTCCTCCAGCCACTGGATCACCTGTCGGTCCGGGCCTTCATCTATATGGACCTCGATGCCCGGGTGAGCCGCGCGGTAGTGCTGCAGGATCAGCGGCAGCAGTTTGATCGATGAGGTCGGGCCGAACGAGCCGATGCGCAACGTGCCGCGTTTCATCCCGCGAGCATCGGCCGCTTCCTGGCGCAGGGTGTTGGCCAGGCCCAGCATCGCCCGGGCGCGCAGCAAAAGCTGTTGGCCGATGTCGCTGAGTTCGACCCGGGACTGATGCCGACGCAGCAGCTCGACGCCCAATTCCTGTTCCAGCGACTTGAGGGCGTGAGAGACCGCGGATTGGGAAATCCCCAAGCGATTGGCTGCCGCGGTAAAACCGTGAAGCTCGGCGACCAGAGAAAATATCTCCAGTTGGGTCAGTGTCATGAGTGTTTACTCATTTTACGATGAGAAGGTATTAGCCGAATGATACGTCATCTCTCCCGATTTTCTCGTTCTGGAAACCTATGACGACCTGTGAACAAAGCCTGTCCAGCCCTTCGGATGTCCCGGTTTATCTGAAACTGGCCGCCGTCACCATGATCTGGGGCGGCACCTTTGTCGCCGGACGGCTTCTGGCCGACAGCCTCAGCCCCTTGTTTGCCGCCAGCCTGCGATTCTTGCTGGCCAGCGTGGCGTTGCTGGTGTTTCTGCTACTGGCCCGCGTGCCCCTTGCAAGGCCCAGCCCCAGGCAATGGCTGCAATTGGCGCTGCTGGGGTTCTTTGGGATCTTTTTCTACAACCTGTGCTTCTTTTATGGCCTGCACTACATCAATGCCTCACGGGCGTCATTGATCGTGGCGTTGAACCCGGCCGTGATCGGGCTGGCGTCGTGGCTGTTGTTCAAGGAACGCTTGAGTCGAGCAAAGGTTTTCGGAATCGCGATCTGTATTGCCGGGGCGAGCCTGGTGATCGTCAGCCGCAACCCGCAATTGTTGGCCGGCAACGCCGACGCGTGGATCGGCGATCTGTTGATCTTCGGCTGTGTGCTTGGCTGGGGCGTTTATTCGCTGTTTTCCAAAGATTTGAATCACACCCTGGGGCCGGTGCAAACGGTGACGTACTCGATTCTGTTGGGCACGCTGATGCTGTGGGTGACCAGTGCTGTTCGTGGTGAGTTGAGTGTGGCTGCTCTCACCAGCCTCGGACCCACGCAATGGTTGAGCCTGATGTACCTGGGCGTATTGGGTTCGGCGCTGGCCTATATTGGCTATTACGACGGCATTCGCAAAATCGGCGCGACGCGTTCAGGGGTGTTCATCGCTCTGAACCCGCTGACGGCGGTGATCCTCGGTGCGCTGCTATTGGGCGAGCAGTTGACCCTGGCGATGTGCCTGGGAGGAGGGCTGATCCTCGTGGGGATTTTCCTGTGCAACAAACCCCTTGCGCGAGCAGGGAAAAAGGGGATTTGATACAGAAGGCGGACAAACCTATTTACGCTGTGTAGAATCGGGTTACGCATATAAGAATAATCGTCTTCTGGCAGCAGAAGCCTCGCCCGCAAGAGCCTTGGGTCGACAATGAAGAGTTTTGGGTTTCAATTGATCTACGGTGACTTCCTCGCCCGCAGCGTGCGGGGCATCTCCTGCGCGCCACCCGCCGGTCTCAGCATTGCTAGCAACTAACGATCCGTTAATTGACAAGAAAATGATGAGGCGCCAACCATGGCAGATTTATACGAAAACCCAATGGGCCTGATGGGCTTTGAATTCATCGAATTCGCATCGCCGACCCCGAACACGCTGGAGCCGATCTTCAAGATCATGGGCTTCACCAAGGTCGCGACCCACCGGTCCAAAGACGTACACCTGTATCGCCAGGGCCAGATCAACCTGATCCTCAACAACGAACCCCACAGCGTCGCTTCGTACTTCGCGGCCGAGCACGGTCCGTCGGTGTGCGGCATGGCGTTCCGCGTCAAGAATGCCCAGCAGGCGTTTGCCCGGGCCCTGGAACTGGGCGCCCAGCCGATTCATATCGAAACCGGCCCGATGGAACTGAACCTGCCCGCGATCAAGGGCATCGGCGGCGCGCCGCTATACCTGATCGACCGTTTCGGCGAAGGCAGTTCGATCTACGACATCGACTTCGTGTTCATCGAAGGTGTCGACCGCAACCCGGTCGGGGCTGGCCTGAAGATCATCGACCACCTGACCCACAACGTGTACCGCGGTCGCATGGCCTACTGGGCCAACTTCTACGAGAAGCTGTTCAACTTCCGCGAAATCCGTTACTTCGACATCAAGGGCGAATACACCGGCCTGACCTCCAAGGCCATGACCGCGCCGGACGGCATGATCCGCATCCCGTTGAACGAAGAATCGTCCAAGGGTGCCGGGCAGATCGAAGAGTTCCTGATGCAGTTCAACGGCGAGGGCATCCAGCACGTTGCCTTCCTGTCCGATGACCTGATCAAGACCTGGGATCACCTGAAAAGCATCGGCATGCGTTTCATGACCGCGCCGCCGGAAACCTATTACGAAATGCTCGAAGGTCGTTTGCCGAACCACGGTGAGCCGGTTGATCAACTGCAATCGCGCGGCATTCTGCTGGACGGTTCGTCCGAGTCAGGCGACAAGCGTCTGCTGCTGCAGATCTTCTCGGAAACCTTGATGGGCCCGGTGTTCTTCGAATTCATCCAGCGTAAAGGCGACGATGGTTTCGGCGAAGGCAACTTCAAGGCGCTGTTCGAATCCATCGAGCGCGACCAGGTTCGTCGTGGCGTGCTCTCCACCGACTAAGCCATTTCAGATGTAAAAAAAGCCCGGTCAGCAGCAATGCTGACCGGGCTTTTTCGTGCCGGTCCTACATCGATTTTCGTCGATGCCGGACCAGGTGTTTGAACCCTTCGAACACTAGAACAACCACCGCCAACCAGATCGGAATGTAGGTCAGCCACTCACCGGGCTTGATGCTTTCCCCCAGCAGCAATGCGACGCCGAGCAACAGCACCGGCTCGACGTAACTCAACAACCCGAACAGGCTGAACGGCAACAACCGGCTGGCGATGATGTAAACCACCAGCGCCGAAGCACTGATGACGCCGAGCAACGGGATCAGCAGCGACAGCCACGGGTGTTGATCGAATACAGCGAAACCCTGTTCACCGCCTTGTACGAACCAGAACGCCAACGGAATCATCAAGGCCATGTCCATCCACAAACCGCCGAGGTTGTCGGTCGCCAGTCGTTTGCGCAGGATGAAGTAGAGCGGATAACCGATGACGACCAGCAAGGTCGCCCAGGAAAAACCGCCGACCTGATACAGCTCGTTGAGCACCCCGAGGGACGCAAAAAACACGGCAACCTTTTGCAGGTAAGACAGTCGCTCGCCATAGGCGAACCGCCCGGTCAGCACCATGGCCAGTGGCAACAGGAAGTAGCCCAGGGACACGTCGAGGCTATAGCCATTGAGCGGTGCCCACATGAACAACCAAAGTTGCAGGCCAAGCAGCGTCGCGGAAAGGATCAGGCCGGCAAGCAGTTTTGGTTGGCCAACCAGCCGTCGAAACAGGGCGACGACGCGTTTCCATTCACCGGAGACCACCATGAACACGGTCATGCAGGGCAGGGTCAGCAGCATTCGCCAACCGAAAATTTCCACGCCGCTCAAAGGCGTGAGCAACGACGTGTAGTAATACATGACGGCAAACAGCACCGAGGCTGAAACCGATAGAGCGATACCTTTAGACAAACTGTCCTCGCGAAGTTGAACGTGAAACGGGTGCGGAGGATACGTGGTTTTTGTGCTGAATATTGGCCGAGTGATCAATATTCACAACATGGCTTTCTTGTGGGCTAAAGCTTATCTAACTAATGAGCTAAGAACCTGTGGGAGCGAGCCTGCTCGCGAAGAGGCCGGCACATCCAGCATCTTATTTGGATGACCCACCGCTTTCGCGAGCAGGCTCGCTCCCACCTTGATCTGCGCCGAACACAAAATCTGCATCCGCCACGAATCCCCTGTGGGAGCGAGCCTGCTCGCGATCAATCTCAAGCCAGACGCGGTTTGCGCCCCGACACAAAGTGGCTCACATCATTAAACCCCGGTGTCGACGCATGCCCAGGCACCACCAGCGAATCAATGAACGCTTCATCCTCAGGCGTAATCTTCACCGCTTGAGCCTTGGTGTAGGCATCCCATTGTTCTTCGGTCCGCGGCCCTACGATGGCCGAGGTGACGGCGCTGTTGTTCAGCACCCAGGCGATGGCGAATTCGACGATGCCCACGCCGCGACCCTGGGTGTACTGCTGGATCTGCTGAGCAATGCGCAGGGATTCAACGCGCCATTCGGTTTCCAGAATGCGTTTGTCTGCGCGGCCGGCGCGGCTGTTGGCATCCGGCTTCACGTCCGGCGCGTATTTACCGCTGAGCACACCACGCGCCAGCGGACTGTACGGCACCACGCCCAGGCCATAGTTTTGCGCGGCGGTGATCTGCTCGGTTTCCGCCTGACGGTTGACGATGTTGTACAGCGGCTGACTGATCACCGGCCGGTCGACGCCTAGTTGATCAGCGATGCGAATCACTTCAGCGATGCGCCAGCCACGGTAGTTCGACAAACCCCAATAGCGAATCTTGCCCTGGCGGATCAAATCGCCGATGGCCGACACCGTCACTTCCAACGGTGTGTTGTGGTCTTCGCGGTGCAGGTAATAGATGTCGAGATAGTCAGTGCCCAGACGCGTCAGGCTGGCGTCGATGCCATTGAACAGGTGCTTGCGGCTCAGACCGCTGCGGTTTGGAACGCCGTCCACCGGGCCGAAACCGACCTTGGTCGCCAGCACCCATTCGTGGCGGTTGCCGGCAATCGCTTCGCCGACGATCTCTTCGGAGCGGCCGTTGGTGTAAACGTCTGCGGTGTCGATGAAATTGATGCCCTGGTCCCAGGCCTTGTCGATGATCCGCAGGGAATCTTCGGTGCTGGTCTGTTCGCCGAACATCATGGTGCCCAGGGTCAGGGTGGAAACCTGTAAACCCGAATGACCCAGCGTGCGATAGCTCATGACGAAATCCTTTTACCGGTGGGAGAAAGGCTCAATCAAATACCAGAACGACTGCCCAGAGCAAACGCAAATCTCAAACACCCGGTGCCGATCGTTCCCACGCTCTGCGTGGGAATGCCTCAAGGGACGCTCCGCGTTCCAGCTCTGGAAAGGGACGCAGAGCGTCCCGGGCTGCATTCCCACGCAGAGCGTGGGAACGATCAGTTGCCGGTGATCAGACGCGAAGCGTACGGGTCATGCGCAGCGCCAACAAACTCCCGCAAACAATCACGCCCGCCAGCAGGTAAAGCGCGGCATCGGTCGACCCGGTGCTGTCCTTGACCCAACCCACTAGATACGGACTCAGGAACCCGGCCATCTGCCCCATGGAGTTGATCAGCGCCAAACCACCTGCCGCAGCGCCCGCGCTCAGCAGCGCAGTCGGCACCGGCCAGAACATCGGCAGGCCGGTGAGGGCGCCCATGGTGGCGATGGTCAGGCCGAGGATGGCAATGGCCGGCGTAGTCGCAAAGTTCACAGCGATCAGCAAACCCACCGCGCCCATCAGCATCGGCACCACCAAGTGCCAGCGGCGTTCTTTGCGCAGGTCCGCCGAGCGGCCGACCATCAACATGAACAGCGCCGCCAGCAGGTACGGAATCGCACTGAGCCAGCCGATCACCAGGTTATCGCTGAAGCCCAGGTTCTTGATGATCGACGGTAGCCAGAAGTTGATCGCGTAGACGCCGCTCTGGATGCAGAAATAGATCAGACCGAAGGCCCAGATCGCCGGGTTCTTGAACACGGCCAGCAGCGAGTCGGTGGTGGTTTTCGGTTTGTTGGCCAGATCGATAGCGTGGTCGGCTTCCAGCACCGAGCGCTCGAACGGCGTGAGCCATTTGGCGTTGGCGTAACTGTCGCTGAGCAGGAAGTAGGCGAGAGCGCCGAGGATCACCGTCGGAATGCCTTGCAGCAGGAACATCCACTGCCAGCCCGCCAAACCTGCCTGGCCTGCGCCAAAGTGATTGAGAATCCAGCCGGAAAACGGGCTGCCGAGCAGGCCGGACACCGGGATCGCCGACATGAACAGCGCCATGATGCGGCCACGGCGGAAGGTCGGAAACCACTGCGAGAGATAAAGCACCACACCTGGGAAGAACCCGGCTTCGGCCGCGCCGGTGAACAGGCGCAGGGTGTAGAACTCGGTCGGGGTGGTGACGAACAGCAGGCAGGTCGAGAGCGAGCCCCAGACGATCATCATCAGCGCGATCCAGCGGCGCGGGCCGAATTTGGTCAGGGCCAGGTTGCTGGGGACGCCGCACAACACGTAGCCGATAAAGAAGATCCCGGCCCCGAGGCCGTACACGGTTTCGCTGAACTTCAGCGCGTCGAGCATCTGCAGCTTGGCAAATCCAACGTTCACCCGGTCGAGGTAGTTGAACAGGTAGCAGATGAAGATGAAGGGGATCAAACGCAGGGTAATGCGCTTGTAGACGGCATTTTTTTCGTCAACGATGGCCTGGGTAGCGGCGGCGCTCTGTGACATGGCGGGCTCTCTCTTTATTATGATTTTTTGCGATGCAAGGGTAACGTTGACCGCCCGGTGAGTCTCGGCCACCGTCTGGGTCATTGTCTTTGTGCCTGAGCACATGGTTTGCAACCAAGGCCTGTGCGGGTGAACAATCCGCTCCATCACGCTTTCAAGGATCCGCGCTATGTTCGAACTCGATCACGACCTGGCCCAGGACATCGTCGACCGGGCGATGGCCATCCTGCCGTACAACGTCAACGTCATGGACAGCCAGGGCCTGATTCTTGGCAGCGGCGAGCCGGAGCGGGTCAACACCCGGCATGAAGGTGCGCAACTGGTGCTGGCCAACGGGCGAGTCGTGGAGATCGACGCCCAAACGGCGATTCATTTGAAAGGCGTGCAACCGGGTATCAACCTGCCGTTGTTGCTCGATCAGCGCTTGATTGGCGTGCTGGGCATCACCGGTGAACCCGAGCAATTGCGCACCTACGCCGAACTGGTGCGGATGACCGCCGAGATGCTGGTCGCCCAGCGCAATCAGCAGGCCGAACAGCAATGGCGGCGCCAGCGATGCGACGATCTGCTGGCGCTGCTGCTCAGCGAGGCCGGGGATTCGCCGCGGTTGATCGACGAAGCGCAGCAGCTGGGGCTCAAGCCGCAGATGACGCGGGTGCCGTACCTGTTCGAGTTTGGGATGGAACACGGTCCGGGGCAAACTGTCGAGGCGCTCAGCGCCTGGCTGACCTCGCGCTACCCGGACAGTTGGTGCATGAGTTCGGCCAAGTCATCGTTGCTCTGGTGCCGACCGGCGGCGCAGGCGATCGAGAATGATCGGCTGCTGGAAAAACTCGACGGCCTCGGCTGGAACATTCTGCGCATCGCCGTGGGCGGGCAGGCGGATGGATTGTCCGGGCTGCGTCGTTGCTATCGACGCGTGGGCGATTTGCTGGCCTATGGGCGATTGGTGTTGCCGCATTCCCGTTTGCTGACGCTCAACCGTTATCGGTTGCCGGTGATGCTCTGGCGGCACCGCAACGACGACGCGTTGGACGAGTTGCTCAAACCGCTGCGCAAAGTCATCGCCAAGGATGGCAACGGCCAACTGCTGGCGACCCTGCGCAGCTGGTGCGATCACGATGGTCAGAGCCAGGCTTGCGCCGATGCGCTGGGCATCCATCGCAACAGTTTGCGTTACCGGATGGAGCGGATTGCCGAGCTCAGCGGTGTTGATCCGCTAAAGCTGGACGGGATGCTTGCGCTCTATCTCGGCGTCCAGCTCCTACCCCAGACTGACGCGCCCACAACTCTGTAGGCGCATGGCTTGCCGGCGATGGCGATGGCGAGTCCGAGGACGTCATCGCGAGCTTGCTCGCGATAGCGGACGATCAGTCAACTCGGAGCTAGATTTGAAAACACGGACTTTGTGGAAATGAACAATAAACGCCACACCGGCTTGTGCAGCGGACCGGCGTTATTGTTCTTGCCTGCTGGCAGCATGGAACGCATTGGAACTGGAGAATTCGCATGAAAATCGTCATCGCCCCCGATTCGTTCAAGGACAGCCTGAGTGCCCAGGGTGTGGCTGACGCCATTGCTCTGGGGTTGGCGCAGGTGTGGCCCGATGCGCTCCTGGTCAAATGCCCGATGGCGGACGGCGGGGAGGGGACCGTCGAGTCCATTCTGGCGGCGTGCGAGGGCGAACTGCGCCGCACCCAAGTCCGTGGGCCGCTCGGCGCAACGGTTGAGGCCGCCTGGGGCTGGCTGCCCCAGAGCCACACCGCGATCATCGAAATGGCCGAGGCCAGTGGCTTGCAACTGGTTCCGCCGGGCAAGCGTGATGCCTGCATCAGCAGTACATTCGGCACCGGCGAGTTGATCCGCGCGGCGCTCGATGCCGGGGCGCAACGGGTCATTCTGGCGATTGGCGGCAGCGCCACCAACGACGGCGGGGCGGGTGCGATGCAAGCCTTGGGCGTCAAACTGCTGGACGCCCAGGGGCAAATACTGTCACCGGGCGGCTTGGCCCTCGCGCAACTGGCGCGAATCGACATGAGTGAAATCGATCCGCGTCTGGCCGAGGTGCAATTCGACATCGCCGCCGACGTCAACAATCCACTGTGCGGCCCTCACGGTGCCTCAGCGATTTTCGGCCCGCAAAAAGGCGCGTCGCCCGAGCAAGTCCAGCAACTGGATCGCGCGCTCGGGCACTTTGCCGAACGGTGCGCTCAGGTCCTGAACAAAGATGTACGTGACGAACCGGGTAGCGGTGCGGCAGGCGGCCTGGGGTTTGCTGCCAAGGCGTTTCTGGGGGCTCAGTTCAAGGCCGGGGTCGAAGTGGTCGCTGAACTGGTCGGCCTGGACGATGCGGTCGAAGGCGCCGACCTGGTGATCACCGGTGAAGGTCGTTTCGACGCTCAGACCCTGCGTGGCAAGACGCCGTTTGGTGTGGCGCGTATTGCTCGGCAGCACGGCGTGCCGGTGATCGTCCTCGCCGGAACACTGGGTGAGGGGTATCAGGCGCTGTACGAACATGGCATCGATGCCGCGTTTGCCTTGGCCAGTGGACCGATGACACTGGAACAGGCGTGTGCCGAGGCACCGCGGTTGTTGCGGGAACGGGCGAGTGATGTTGCGCGGGTTTGGAGAGTGGCCGCTCGCAAAACCTGACGCCCCCACGATTCTGTAGCAGTTGCGTTGTGGCGAGGGGATTTAGCGAAACGTCGCACCGCCCCGTTCGGCGGCGAAGCCGTCGTAATCCATTGGACGGTATGGCTGGAAAAACAGGGGCCGCTTCGCTGCCCAACGGGGCGGTGCGACGTTTCGCTAAATCCCCTCGCCACAAGGCAGCTGCTACGTATCGCTCGGGTGTTTCACCGCTGAAACACTCGCAACCTCCTGAAATTTATTTCTCAACGCCCCGCAAAAATCCTCATCTCCGGCCGATACAGCCAATAGGCCCACACAAACCTATTCCAACAGTGGCGCCAAACTGAACGCGCGTGCGCCGCCGCCCGCCATTTCAGCGATCACGCAAGGATGCTCGTAGCCCCATCACCCGAGAATCATCCTATGTCACTGCGTAATCTGAATATCGCGCCTCGAGCTTTCCTGGGTTTTGCCTTCATTGCCTTGCTCGTCATCGTGCTGGGTGTGTTTGCCGTGAACCGCATGACGAGCATCCACCAAGCCTCCATCGACATGGAAACCACGCAGCTGCCCAGCGTCGGGTTTCTCGGCAACCTGACGGAAAACGTACTGCGCATGCGCATTCTCTCGTTCCGGGTGTTGGTCAATCGTGATCCAGCCGCGTTGCAGGAAGCCCAGACGCGTATCGGCGTGCTGGTCGACAAGGTTCGCAGCGCACAATCGAGTTATGCCGCGTTGTCGGCCTCACCGGAAGAAGCTGCGCTGTACAAGACGTTCACGGCCACGCTGGACAGCTACATGCAAGCCCAGAATCAGATGCTGGAGCTGTCGCGACAGAACAAGCTTGATGAAATGCGCACGCTGATCAACACCCGGATCAAGGAAGGTACGGACCAGATGGGCGAGCAGTTGAACAAACTGGTGGCGCTGAATAGTTCCGATGCGAAAACCGCATCGGCCACAGCGGGCGAGCAGTACCGCAGCGCCATTACCGGCATCATCGCCGTGGCGGTCATCGCGGCGCTGATGACCGTGCTGCTGGCCTGGTTGCTGACCCGCAGCATCGTCACACCGCTGAACCGTGCGTTGCTGGCGGCGCAAACCATTGCCGGCGGCAACCTGACTAACGTCATCGAGGTCGACGGCACTGACGAACCGGCCCGCTTGCTCGGTGCCTTGTCCGCGATGCAGGCCAGCCTGCGCAAAACCATCGAACAAATCGCCGGTTCTGCCACCCAGCTGGGTGCCGCCGCTGAAGAACTCAGCACGGTCACCCAGGAAGCGTCCCGCGGTCTGCAACAGCAGACCAACGAGATCGAACAGGCTGCCACCGCGGTCAACGAAATGACCGCCGCCGTGGAAGAAGTGGCTCGCAACGCGGTGTCGACGTCCGAAGCCTCGAACCAGTCGACCCAGGCCGCCCGCGAAGGTCGTGACCGTGTGGTGGAAACTGTTGGCGCGATCCAGACCATGACCCACGATGTGCAAAACACCTCGGTGATGATTGAAGGCCTGGCCGCTCAGGGGCGCGACATCGGCAAGGTGCTGGACGTGATCCGCGCCATCGCCGAGCAAACCAACCTGCTCGCACTGAACGCCGCCATCGAAGCCGCCCGTGCCGGTGAAGCCGGACGCGGTTTTGCGGTGGTGGCCGACGAGGTCCGGGCGCTGGCCCATCGCACCGCGCAATCGACCCAGGAAATCGAAAAAATGGTCGCCGGCATCCAGAACGGCACCGGCCAAGCGGTCTCCTCAATGCAACAAAGCAATCAACGCACCCAAAGCACCCTGGAAATGGCCCGCGCCGCTGGTGTGGCGCTGGAGCAGATCACTCAGTCGATCCAATTGATCAACGAGCGCAACCTGGTGATCGCCAGCGCGTCCGAAGAACAGGCCCAGGTGTCCCGCGAGGTCGATCGCAACCTGGTGAACATTCGCGACCTCGCTACCCAGTCTGCCGCCGGTGCCAATCAGACCAGCGCCGCGACGCACGAACTGTCGCGCCTGGCCGTGGATTTAAATGCCATGGTGGCGCGTTTCGTGATTTGAAGGCCTAAAGCTGGAGCGACTCAACGCTCCAGCTTTAGTGGAACAGTAGCGGTATAAGCTGGAAGAAATGAAAGAGTGCTGTTAGTTCTACAAGGCTCTCTACAACCGTTTTGTTTTTACATTCCACTCACTCTGATTGGCTGATACCGAGAATTGCGTCCTTCGTTACCGGCGCGGTCGTTCAGCGAATAGAACGCGAAGTGGTCTCCATCGCCTTTCGCACGAATAATGTCCCCTTTGAGTTTGAAAACCGTGTCGGAAGCTGAGTCATGGACGGATATCTGCAGACCATTATTTTCGGTCGCAGCGCCAAAATAGAACGTGATGACGTCGCACGGCCGTTGACCTAAATAACGTGCGATGGTGACTTCCACCTCGTCGTTGTGTGCTGCCAGGTATTCGGGAGTGATGGTGCGATCAATCAAATCCTGTGGAAACAAAGGCAATGGGCCAGGATTACCTAAGTTTGGTGGAGTCCTGTCGACGGTGAAGGTGTTGAGGTGCGACACGTACTCATTTCCTCCTATATCTAACTTATAGTGGACTTCGTATTCGCCCTCCTGCGAAAAAAGCTGGGGTGCAATTTCTGCGGTATAGGGGAACAGGCCGGGGTTGATTGGTGGTTCGAAATAGTATTCTGTGACTGGCAGGGTTTGCCCATTCCAGCCTAACCAGAGTGTCAGAAATGCGGGAGATTCCAGCTCTTGCCAGGTGGGAATGGCCACTTTAAGCGGGTCGAAAAGCAATGCCCTTGGCAGCAGATTATTTTCACTACCTGGAAAATTGGGCAATGCTCCAATAATTTCGGGGCGCGCCAGTTCAAGGACTCCATCATTCAAATTCGACATGTCGATGCTCCATCGTTAGGTGGTTTTCGGCAGGAAACTGCATCGGGAAAACGAAATTCCTGACGTCATTGAGCCGCCCGATAACACCCTGGTCTACTGTCAGATCTGTCAGGTAGACGGCCCACGAGAATGCAGCCACATTAGTGGGTTTTACACCGCGAGCTGCGGGTGATGCCAAATAGCTGGCGCGTTTCGTGATTTGAGATAGGGTTGTGGCTTGGAACCTGCGCGACTGGAGAATTACATGCGCTATTCAGCCTTGACCAAACGAATTGCCGGTGACGGCGCTGCGGCCTGGCAGATTCATGACCGAGCACTTGAATTAATTGAGCAGGGTGTTGATGTGCTGCTGCTATCGATCGGCGATCCCGACTTCGATACGCCGCAGCCCATCGTTCAGGCGTGCATCGATAGCTTGTTGGCCGGTGACACCCACTACCCGTCAGTACGTGGCAGTCGGGGGTTACGCGACAGCATTGCCAACCGCCATCGACGTCGCAGTGGTCAAGCGGTGGAGGCCGATCATGTGATCGTGCTGCCGGGTGCGCAGTGTGCGGTGTATTCGGTCGCGCAGTGCCTGCTCGACCCGGGCGATGAAGTGATCGTCGCCGAGCCGATGTACGTGACCTATGAAGGCGTGTTCGGTGCCTGCGCGGCCAAAGTAGTGCCGGTGGCGGTACGTCCCGAGAACGGCTTTCGGGTCGATCCGGCGGATGTCGCGGCGCTGATCACACCCAAGACCCGCGCCATTTTGCTCAACAGTCCGAACAATCCTTCCGGCGCCAGTTTGCCGCTGATGGTCTGGCAGGAACTGGCATCGCTGTGTGTTCGTCACGACCTGTGGCTGATCAGCGACGAGGTCTACAGCGATCTGTTGTACGAAGGCGTGCACATCAGCCCGGCGAGCCTGCCGGGCATGGCTGAGCGCACGGCGACCATTAATAGCCTGTCCAAATCCCACGCCATGAGCGGTTGGCGCGTGGGCTGGGTGATCGGGCCGAAACCTTTGGCCGAACACTTGGTGCACCTGTCGTTGTGCATGCTGTTTGGCATTCCGGATTTCATTCAGAACGCTGCGCAATTGGCGCTGGATGAGGACCTGCCGGAAGTGGCGCAGATGCGCGAGGAGTATCGCCAGCGTCGCGACCTGGTGTGCGCGCGTCTGAGGGATTGCCCGGGCATCCGGCCGATCCGGCCTGATGGCGGGATGTTCGTGATGATCGATGTACGCCAGACCGGGTTGTGTGCCCAGGGTTTTGCCGAGCGGCTGCTGGAAGGTTATGGCGTGTCGGTGCTGGCGGGTGAAGCGTTCGGCCCGAGTGCGGCGGGGCATATTCGACTGGGGTTGGTGGTGGATCAGCTGAAGCTGGCGGATGCGTGTCGGCGGATTGCGTTGTGTGCGGCGGACTTGCTGGAAGCGCGTCGGGCCTGAAAGTCTGTATTGCCATTGCCGGCCTCTTCGCGAGCGAGCTCCCACAGGGATCTCTGGCGTTCACAAAACCCTGTGGGAGCGGGCTTGCCCGCGAAGGCTGCCTGACAGGCGCCGAATTTCTTAAGCCTTCCACGCCCCGACATTCACCAGATTCTTCGGCCGCTTACCCGCCAGCGCCGCCAGCAGATTATCCACCGCGCACGTGGCCATCGCCTCCCGCGTTTCATGCGTCGCCGAGCCAATGTGCGGCGTCGCCACCACGTTGTTCAGCTGCAACAGCGGAGAGTCAGTGTTCAGCGGTTCACGCTCGAACACATCCAGCCCCGCAGCGCGAATCTGCCCCTCACCCAAGGCCCGGATCAGTGCTGCCTCGTCCACCACCTTGCCCCGTGAAATGTTGATGAAGATGGTTTCTGGGCGCATCAGAGCGAATTGCTCTGCGCCGATCAGCCCTTCGGTTTCAGCGGTCAGCGGCAA
Organism: Pseudomonas sp. BF-B-26; assembly: GCF_019956495.1. Lineage (NCBI taxonomy): Bacteria > Pseudomonadati > Pseudomonadota > Gammaproteobacteria > Pseudomonadales > Pseudomonadaceae > Pseudomonas > Pseudomonas sp. BF-B-26. The sequence continues at coordinate 31,682 of NZ_JAHBDP010000092.1, forward strand.
AGTCAGACAAACGAAATCCGCCTGCTGCAACAGCTCCGGCAAGCTGCGGTATTGCGCATTGAACCGCTGCTCCACCGCCGGTTTCGGCGAGTGGCTGTGGTAAATCACCGGCATGCCAAACCCGAAATGCCCACGCTGGGCCAGCGCCTCACCGATCCGTCCCATGCCAATGATGCCCAGGGTTTTACCGTGTACATCGGTACCGAACTGCGCGGGACCGATATTGCGCTTCCACTGACCGGCGCGAACCATGTTCGCCAGTTCCACCACGCGCCGGGCGGTCGCCAGGATCAGCGCGAAACCGGTATCGGCCGTGGTTTCGGTGAGCACGTCCGGGGTGTTGCTGAGCAGGATCCGTCGTTCGGTCAAGTAGTCGATGTCGTAGTTGTCGACCCCCACGGAGACGCTGGCGATGGCTTCCAGATCAGGTGCCAGATCCAATAATCCGGCATCCAGTTTCAGGCTCGCACCGAGCAACCCATGGGCGCGGGGCAGGGCCTCGCGCAGCGCTGCCAAGCCGTCGGCATTGAGGTTGTCGATCAGCGTCACCTCGGTCTGCTCGTGCAGGCGAGCCATCAGCAGCGGCGAGAGTTTCTTGTACAGCACAACCTGCTTTTTCATCGTCATCATCTCAACTTCAATTCAGGAATGAGCGGCCGTAGACCGTTGCACAGCGGCCTTGGCCACGACCCGGTCACTGGCGCCGGGCTTGAGGAAAATTGTCAGAACCACCGAGAGCATCAACGCGCCGCTCATCAACAGATAAGAAGCACCCGGCGAGCCGGTGGAGCTGTTCAGGTAACCGACCAGATACGAACCACCAAACGAACCGAGCGCGCCCATGCTGTTGATCAGCGCCATGGCACCCCCGGCCACGTTGGCTGGAAGGATTTCCGGAATGATTGCGAAGAACGGACCGTAAGGCGCGTACATGCAGGCGCCAGCGATCACCAGCAGGGTGTAGGACCACCAGAAGTGTTCAGCGCCCAAGGCGTAGGAGCCATAGAAAGCAATCGAGGCGATCAGCAGCGGCGGCCAGACGAAGCGTTTGCGCTTCTGCATTTTGTCCGAGCCCCAGGACACCAGCAGCATGCCAATCACCGCCGCCAGATACGGCAGCGCCGAGAGCCAGCCGGCTTCGATCATGTCCATTTGCGCGCCAGCCTTGAGGATCGACGGCAGCCACAACACGAAGCCATAGACGCCGATGCTCCAGCAGAAAAACTGCAAGGCCAGGATGATCACCTTGGGCGAACGGAAGGCTTCGGCGTAGTTCTTCACCGCTTTGATGCCCACCTGTTCGGCGGCCAGGGCGCTTTGCAGATCGTGCTTTTCCTGGTCGCTCAGCCACTTGGCCTGGGCGGGACGGTCATCGGCCAGACGCCACCAGATAAACGCCCAGAGCACCGCCGGCAAACCTTCGATGATGAACATCCAGCGCCAGCTGTAATGCTGCACCAAATACCCCGAGACCACCGACATCCAGAGCATGGTCACCGGGTTGCCGAGGATCAGGAAAGTGTTGGCGCGCGAGCGTTCGGCACGGGTGAACCAGTGGCACAGATAGATCAGCATCGCCGGCATCACTGCCGCTTCGACCACCCCGAGCATGAAGCGAATCACGATCAACCAATAGGCGTTGGAGACGATCCCGGTCAACGTGGCCAGGCCACCCCAGAAAATCAGGCTGACGAAAATTAGCTTCTTGACGCTGTGCTTCTGGGCGTAGATCGCGCCCGGCACCTGGAAGAAGAAGTAGCCAAGGAAGAACAGTGCGCCGAGCATCGACGACAGGCCCGGTGTGATCATCAGGTCGGCGGCCATCCCGGAGGCGGCGGCGAACCCGTAGTTGGCGCGGTCCAGGTACGCCAGGCTGTAGGTGATGAATACGATCGGCATGATGTACCACCAGCGGCGGGCGGCGAGTGTTGCGGTTTTCATAGTGGTGCTCCTGAGCTTGTTGTTTTTGTCGCAGCAGGTAACGGGTTAAATCTTCAGGGATTGTGCGGGCCTCTTCGCGAGCAAGCCCGCTCCCACATTTGAATCTGTGTCATACACAGAATGGGAGGGCGAATCCGATTGAATGTGGGAGCGGGCTTGCTCGCGAATGGCGGCCTCAAATTCGGCGGACATCTCAAGTCGATTGGGCAACCCCTCCATATCCCCACGGCTCTGCACCGCGCGGCTGCCAATCCAGTTGGCACGCTTCACGGCGTCGGCAAAGCTGTGGTTTTCCAGCAGGGCACTGATCATGCCAACGGCAAAACCATCGCCGGCACCGACGGTGTCGACCACCGTTTTCACCGGCACGCCCGCCACGAAACCCTGGTCCAGATGGGTGCGGTAATACGCACCGTGCGGGCCCAGTTTGATCGCCACGGCTTCGGCGCCTTGGTCGAGGTAGAACGCTGCGATGTCGGCCGGGTCTTCGAAACCGGTCAGCAAACGGCCTTCACTCAACCCCGGCAGCACCCAATGGGCGAGGGCGGCGAGACGGTTGATCTCGCTAATCATCTGTTGTTCGCTGGCCCACAGGCTTGGGCGCAGGTTCGGGTCGAAAGACACGCTGCGCCCGGCATTGCGCATGCGGGTCATCAATTCGAAAGACATTTCCCGAGCCGTTTCGGACAGCGCCGGGGGAATGCCAGTGGCATGCAAGTGCCGGGCGTTCAGTAACTCAGGCGCGATCGACTGCCGCGACAGGTGACTCGCCGCCGACCCACGGCGGAAGTACTCGACCACCGGATCGCTGCCGTCGTCGGTGCGCGACTTGAGCTGAAAACCGGTGGGGTGCGCGGTGTCGAGGGCGACGTTACTGCAATCCAGACCTTCCTTTTCCAGGGTGTCGATCACGAACCGTCCCAGAGAATCAGCGCCCACCCGGCTCAACCAGGCCACGTTGAAGCCCAACCGCGACAAGCCAATCGCGACATTGCTGTCGGCCCCGGCAATGCGTTTGTGGAAGTGGCCGACGTCGGCCAAATCACCGTTCTGCTCGGCGACGAACATGGCCATGGTTTCGCCGAACGACAGGATATCGATCTCAGACATGAGCGCTCTCCAACCGGGTTTGACCGAGGCGGGCGAGGGTGGCGACGTGCTCGGTGGTCAGCTGCACCAGGTCGTCGCCTTGCAGCGGATATTCCGCCGCCCGCATCACGCCTTGGGCCATGTGCCGCAGCAGTTGCTCCCACAGATACAGGTCACTGACGGCCGGCGGTATGGCGACCAGTTTGCCGTCCGCCCGGCGCGTCACGGCTTTGCAGTGCACATAACCGACGTGGCGACCGAGCAACCGCGCGGCGCTGGCGGCGGACTGGTCTTGCCAATGCCAGTTACCGATGTCGAAGGTCATTTTGACCGGCAGCTTATGTTGCTCTATTTCAGTGAAAAAGCGCTGGAACGGTTCGATGCGGCCGCTGTGCAAGGTTTGATCGTTCTCCACCAGCAACTGCACCGCACTTTTGCCTAGTACGCGGGACAAGGCCTGGAGGTCGCTGTTGTCGGTGAAATAACCCAGGGACACTTTCAGCCATTTGGCACCGAATGCCTGGGCGCGCTGGAGCGCAGAGATCAGTTCGGGATTGGGTTTTGACTGGCCGGCCAGCCACAACTCCATCGGCGAGGAATACACGCTTTCGAGGCCTTGGGCCTGCGTGGCATCGGCCAGTTGCGCGGGGTCTTCGACGGTCAGCAGTTCTTCGCGCCATTCGATGCGCGTGGCGCCCGCGGCGGCCAATACGTCGATGAAGCTGCCTTGGCCGCGTTGGCGAACAAGGTCGGCGCCGTAGCTCGACAGGCTGATGGAAACGGGTGGTTTATTCATTGTTGTATACCTCTGAAACCGGTTTCATTTTTATTCAAAAAAATAGTGATGATGTTTTGTGGTGAATTTACCGGCCTCATCGCGAGCAAGCCCGCTCCCACCTTGGAACGCGGTGCACTTGTGGGAGCGGGCTTGCTCGCGAAGAGGCCGGTCCAGTCACCGAGAATGTCCATCGGTCGACCCCCGCACAATCAACCGCGCCGAAAAATCCAGGGTCCGCACCGGCCCGTCATCACCACGCAAACGCTTGAGCAAACACTCAAACGCACTGGCGCCAATTTCAGCCGTCGGCTGGGCGAGGGCGGTGATCCCGCTACCCACCAGCGGATACCAATCCAGATCATCGAGGGCGATCAGGCCGACATCCTCGAAAAGATTGCACTTCAGTTCACGCAACGAATGGGTGGTGGCCAGCGCGGCGATACCGTTGGCGCAGAACAGCGCTTTCGGACCGGGGCCGGGTGTTTCGAGGAAGGTTTTCAAACGTGTGCTCAGATCGCTGCCGGTCTCGGCGATGGTCCCTTGAAGCGTCGGACGCTGCTCGATCTGCGCCTTGAAACTGCTGACCCGCTCGATCCGCGAACTGGTGCCGTCATAGGGTTCTGTGACCAGCAGCACATCGCGATAGCCGCGTTCTTGCAAATGAGCGAGGGCCATTTCAACGGCGGCCGGATTGTCCAGGCCGACCAGATCACTCTCCAGCTGCTCGACCTTGCGATCCACCAGCACCAGCGGCATTTCCCGGTGCAGTTCACGTAACTCGTCGCGGTGATGGCCGAGGGTGTTCACGATCAAGCCTTCGATGTTGTACGAGCGCAACAACGCCAGGTGCTGACGCTCTTGCTCGTCATCGCGATCGGTGTTGCACACCACCAGGCTGTAGCCGTGCTGACGGCAGGCGGTTTCCACCCCGTGCATCACGGCAATCGAATAAGGGTTACGGATATCGGCCACCAGCATGCCGATCAGGCGAGTGCGCCCGCGCTTCAAGCCGCGGGCCATCTGGTTCGGGCGATAGCCCAGTTCCGCAATCGCCTGCTCGATGCGCAGGGCTATGGCATCGGAGAGCAGGGCGCGGTCATCGCCGATGAAGCGCGAGACGCTGGCCTTGGAGACGCCGGCGTGTTCGGCGACGTCGAGCATGGTCACGCGGCTGCGTTGGGCGGCGGAGAAATCGTTCAAAAGGTTGACCTTTCTATTGGAGTTATTAGGCTCGAGCATACTGCGCTGAAACCGGTTTCAGGAAACTCCATTAAGGGTCGTACGTCAAGCAAGTCGTGCCGCGATCGATGGAGCGAAGCGTTGTTATTCCGACGAGCGGTCGCGCTACCTGTCAAATGTGACAGTAGGCGGCAATGAGATAAGCGGGTCTAATTTGTTCCATGCGCACCCAATTACTCTGAACCGGGGAACAACAAATGGCTTCTACAACAAATACCGGAATTGGTTTGTTCGCCCGAGCGTTCACTGTGGAGGGCGTAGATCCAAACGACCCGACGGCGCAGTTGCCGCCTGATGCATCGACCAAAGGCGTGTACCTGAACATTCCCATGTGGGAGGGGCCATCCGTCTGTATTGGTAAAAGCGACTTGTTGGAAATCTGGGTGCTGGAGCCGGGTGTACTGCTTGAAAGGCTTTTCTATAGCAACCTTTTTCCTGTCCCGGTAACAATCCCCGCGCGGTTCCATCTGCCGGCACAGTACCTGCAACGTGAAGGTGAGATCAGCCTGCGGTATCGGGTGACGTTAGGAGAAAACGGGAACCCGGATACAGCGTTGCCACAACGGTTCACGTTGAAGCGCCAGGTGCCGATCAATTTGGCTAAACCGGTGTTCCCCAGCGCAACACTCTGGGGGTACTTCAAATGCTGTTCAGTGCCGCGAATGTGGGACGAAGTAAAAGTGCGCGTTCCAGCGCAACCCGGCCGGTTTTCCGAAGATGATGAGTGCATCCTGGATTGGGAGGGTTTCTACACACTGAACGGCGTTAGAGCAATCCCCGGTACTGCGGGCCGGTTTGTAAAGAAGCTGACTAAACAGGATGCCGACTCCCCCATCGGTTTCGATTTTGTTTTGGGGGCGGACAAATTTGAACGATACATCGCACCAATGGGCAAGATAGAGATAAAGACAGATGGCAAGGCAGGCACGACAGGTTCGGCGTCGGCACGTTACACACTTTATCGCGGTGGAACTGCGATGGGCCAATCCGATGTAGGTTGGGCTAAGTTTGACCGGGTTGTTCCAGGTGAAATCTTTCATTGTGATCGTGAACATGACACCTGTAAAAGATAGGCATGTTAAAGAATCGGAAAATGTTGTTTGGATGTAAGTGAGTTGAATGTTTGAAGTTTTGATAGGTTTTATAGGCCGTAAACCCTGATTGACGCTGCAACTAAGCGTTGTCGAAGCATGTCGCTTCAAAGTAAATCAGGTGAGTTGTAATTGGTAGATGTTTTAACGCTTGTCCCGTACGTCTTGTGCCGCTTCAAAGCCGGATTTTTTGCACTTGCAGTGCATGAAACATGCAGCTGTTGTCGCGAAGCTCTCCGCCGGCTCAATAAGTAAGCGCAAGTCAATAATCAACGCTTGGCTGGAGTCTCTGAAAATGAACGTAAAGGCAAATATGGGCGGTGGCATTTTGGCTGTGGCACCGGTGATTGACGGTTTGACCGCCGACGGCAGGTTTACGTATGAGCAATTGAGGGTGACGAGAACGTTTACCGTACGTGTGACAACACTTACGGACCCGAACAGTACATCGGTGGAACTTCATTTTTTCGCTACTTTACCCACGTCCGTAAACTTCGATGACGCCAACAAATCCAGCCGGGTCGGGAAAGCCATGTTGAGGGCCGATCAGCCAGGAGGTGTCTGGCCGACAAACATTGAATTTACAGTCAGCCTCGATGATCGGGTCGGTGATAAATCCGATAGCCTGACCCTTGGGGCATTGATGTTGGATCACTACCATGCAACAGGCGGCTACGCGCCCTATTACTTCGGGTTTGCGGTCTATGACGAGTTCGAAAACCCGGATACAACGCCCGTGGCCAACCTTGCCCGTCCGCTGGTGGACCTTACTGCCCCATATCAGGTCCAGCCGGAGCGGGCCAAGCTGCGGCCTGCACTGGTGACAGTGCCCAATGTGATCATCAACGACGCCTGGCTCGCCGACCCTGCCAATGCCGGTGGTTTGAACGTGACCGTTCCCACCGCCTACACCAAGTTTGAAGCCGGTGTGGACGTCATCAACTTCTACATTTCGACGCGATTGACTTTTGCACTGATGCAAGGTGAGCCGCCGGCATTCAGCGGCGTATTACCTGCCAGTGGCATTATCAATATCCCGCTGGCCTTCCTGCGCGGGCTGCCCGAGGGGGAGCACTATTACGCTTATAACCTTCGGGACCTGCCGGGCAATATCAGCCACAACTCGCAAATTACTAACATTTTCTCGGTGGTCAAAGCCCCCGCCCCTGTTCTGAGGCCAGCAAGAATTCCAATCACAGGCGCTGACGGCCTTACGCCGATTACCTTCGCGGCCGTAAGAGATCCTGCGCCTAGCCGCGTGGTGATGGAAATTGAGTTTCCGCTCCATTCGTTAGAGGGGGACAGGATTATTCCGTCCCTGAGTTCAATCCACGATACTGTCTTTCTGCCGGAGCAGTCTATTCCGCCGGATGGAACCCTTGGCCCTCTGCGCTTTGTTTTGGAGTATGAAACCGACCTGGCGCCGCTTTTTGGCGACGCCAATGGCACTGATGATGTATCGATCGACTATGGGTACGAGTTGGTGCGGTCAACGATTCCAGTACCCCCTGTTTCTCCGCTGGCAACAGCGACTGTTGATTTCACCTATGCCGGTCCAGAGCAACCCAACCTGCCCGGTGAGGACAACCTCAATATCCTTCCAGTCGTGGTCCAAGGCGCGGGAACGCCAGCACCCACCCCCAACACACTGGGGCCACAGCAAGCCCTTTTGGACGCCACGATGACTTGGCCGCTTTGGCCCACGGACCCGGCCCGGCCGGTGACCGGGCGTGAGATTGTCACGTTCTACTATCAAGGCAAACAGGTCGGAGCACCCATCCCGGTACGAGCTGGCGACACTGCAGTCACTACCACTCTGCCGTGGGAGACGATTCAGACAGAGAAAAACGGAACTGGCGTGAACGCCCGAAAAGCCTATGTGACGGTCGGGTTCCCTGGCGGTGCCAATCCAATGAAACAAGCGATTGATACCAATGTTGATGTCACGGCTATTGTCATTAACTTGCCTGCGCCGCAAATGATTATTTCAGGCTTCGGCACGACACCGGAGCGCGTGGGGACCGTGCTCAATTGTCCGAGCCTGAATCATCAATTGACAGTGGGGCCGCCAGCAACTTATCTCCCCCGGGCCCTGCGGATCAGAGTCAGACGCGATACCAATATTCCCACCGGCGCGATGGTCAATCTGCGATTTGAGGGGCAGACAACTAACACCGTGGGAGCTCCGGTAATTCCCAATACTCTGATCGAAGCGTCGTTGCCGATGCCGGCGACGGGTGATCTTGAGTTCCGATTAACCAATTACGCAGCCATGCGCGAGATTCAACTGCCTCCAGTGCCACCAGTACCGCCGGAAACCAAGCCGACGCGACCTGCTACTCGTTATGCGCGCATTGCTTATACCGTCAACGGAACGGAGTCTTCGGTGATCGTGCCGGTCGCGCTAATTAACGCCAGCTTTGTGTACTGCGAAGTAGAGCGCCCGGAAGCACCTTGATCGGCATGTCACGTCAGTAATCCTCTCCATATGGGCGTAAGAACTGTCGCCCATATGGAGGGGTTGACGAAATCTCCTACATTGTTTTTTTCGAGTCATCACAACGACTGAGGACTTTTCATACGTCTCGCAGGATTAATCCTACATAACAATGTGCGGATAAACAGTAGGCTGGCGGCCTTTAAATAGTCCGACTCATTAACTTCCTGGGTTGTTGGCTTGTTTGTCTTGGAATGTAATAGAGCGGGAAATTCAGAATGACATTACAGTCAGTTAGTTGTTTGAAACGAAAACACATCAGTCTTTTGGTGTCTTCATCCTTGTTCGCCATGAGTGCGTCAATGACGCAGGCAGCCATTGTTTTACCTGGGGGCAACCAGACACTTGATAACACCACTGCACAGGATTTCTGGCAGCTTGGGGACAACGCCACGCTAACAGGCACGGGGGCTGTCACCTTCGGTTTAACCAGCAGTGCCGGCGGTGTCATCAACCTGACCAACTCGACGGCTACTTCTTCGGGAGAAGGTGGGCTGACCAGAGGTATTGTGTTAACCAATGCCAGTGCGACGCTGAACCATTCAACCGTTATCAGCACCAACGACATCGGTATATCCGCCGTACGCAACGTGGCAGTCCCCAGTGGTTCAACCGTAACGCTAAATAACGGCAGTGTTGTTCGCGGTTTACTGGGTGGTATTGCGGGTAATCGTTTCAGCGAATTAAACCTTAACAACTCCACAGTGCAAGGCACTGGGGCGAACAGTTTCGGTGTACGCCTGCTTGAGGGAACCCTCAATGCCAGCGGCGCCACGATCATCGGTGGCCGGGACGGGTTGACGATTGGTACCGACACACTCCCGACAGCGTTAGTTTCTTCGACGATTACTTTGGACAGCACGCGGCTAGAGGGCTCGACTGGCTCAGCCATTGTTGTGGGTCTGAACAACTCGCTCGTACCGACGTCGGCAAACCTGGTGGTCCGTAATGGCTCGACGCTGATCGCGGGTAACGGCACCCTCGTGGCCATCAACAATCGAGCCACGGCCAACCTGGTGGTGGACAACAGTGCGCTGAGTGGCAATGTGGTGGCCGCTTCTGGAAGTACCGCCAACGTCACGTTGCAAAATAATGCATCGCTGGTCGGTAACTTGCAAAACGTCAGTACCGCGACTCTCAATAATCAGGCGCGTATGACTGGCAATGTTGTGGGTGCATCCAGTCTGATCATCGACAATGCTTCAACACTTGTCGGTGACCTGGAAAGTGTCGCCAGAGTATCGATCAATAACCAAAGCAACATGACCGGCAATGTGACCGCTGCGCCTGGCAGCGTTTCCACGCTGACATTGGATAACCGTTCTGTACTCACTGGGCAGGTCAACAACGTCGCCAGCCTATCGATCAATAATCAGGCCCTGTGGCAGATGACCGACAGTCAGTCGATCAACAGCCTTGCACTCAACGGCGGTCGTGTTGGATTTGGCACTAACGCGCAATATTTCCAACTGAACGTCGCCAATCTGTCTGGAAGCGGTACGTTCGAGATGGGTACTGATTTCTACAGGGGTACCAGCGACCTGTTGAGCGTCACGGGCAGCTCGGCCGGTAGTCACCAGTTGCTGGTCGCCAGCAGCGGCGCTGACCCGGTGGTTGATACACCGATCAAAGTCGTACAAACCCAAGGTGGCAGTGCTCAATTTGGTCTGGCCAATGGTCCGGTTGATGTGGGTGCCTTCACCTATGGTTTGGTCAAGGAAGGCGATGATTGGTATCTGAAGCCAAATAAAGAAGAGGTCAGTACTCCGACGCGTTCGGTATTGGCGATATTTGGCACCGCGCCTACCGTGAGTTACGCAGAAATGGTGTTGTTGAACAACCGCATGGGCGACTTACGGGTCAATGGCGGCCAGACGGGTGGTTGGGCTCGCACATTCGGCAGTAAATACACCATCAGTAACAATGCGTATGGGGATGGCTATACCCAAAACCAATATGGTCTGTCGATTGGTGTCGACACGCCGGTTCAGATCGCTGGCGAGGAAGTATTGCTCGGCGTTTTTGCCGGCTACAGCAAATCCAGCCTGGACTTGAAGCGCGGCAGCTCAGGGGACATCGACAGTACATCGCTGGGTGTTTACGGCACCTGGCTGGGCGACAGCGGTTACTATCTGGATGTATTAGCCAAACTCAATCACTTCCGTAACGAGGCCGACGTTACTATGAGCGATGGCACCAAGACCAAGGGGAACTACAACAATTTCGGCGCCAGTACATCGGTCGAGTTCGGCAAACACATCGAGTTCCAGAACGGTTACTACATCGAACCGTTCACTCAGTGGCAAGCGGCAGCGGCACAAGGAAAAGAATTTAGCCTGGACAATGGGCTGAAGGCGGACGCCGATACCACGCGTTCCTTGCTAGGCAAGGCAGGTGTGACACTGGGACGCGGCATGACGCTGGCCAATGGCAGCAAGTTGCAACCGCATATTCGTGCCGCGGTGGTCCAGGAATTTGTCAAAAATAACGAAGTTCGAGTCAATGACAACCAGTTCAATAATGACCTGTCCGGTACTCGATTCGAAGTAGCCACCGGGGCGTCCTGGACATTAAACGAACGCTGGCAGTTGCATGCGGAACTGGACACCAGCAAAGGAGATAACGTAACCAAAGACTTTGGTGTGAACATGGGGGCACATTTCAGTTTCTGAACCTTGGCGCAGAAACACATAGGCATTACCAGACGCCCGGGCACTGTCTCGGGCGTTTTTACAGGTACGCTGAATGAACTGGACTAAAAAGGCGCGCAGATCATTGGCAGTAAAAAAAGGGAAGCTATGGCTTCCCTTTTTTATTGTGGCTGGGAGCTTACGCCTTCAATACTTGGAAATTACCTTTGATAACAAAGGTCTTGCCATCACTGTCAGGCACTTCGACTTCTACTTTGAAACTACCGGCCATGTTTTTGTCGTCAAGGGGCGGATTGAGGGTGATCTCACCGGCGACGCTTTCATAAATGTTGTCGTCGACTTTCAGACCGAAAGACACTTGGCCATTGTTCTGTACGTTATAAGTCCGGGGCGTAAGGTCGGCGGGAACACTGATATAGATTTCCCGAAGTTTTTTATTTACTCGCTCAATGGCAGTTAGTAACACAACTTCAGTGCTGCCGACTTTGATTTTTTCAATCAGTCGCGAAGTGGCAATAAATTCCGGGAAGTTACTATTGCCCACCGCCAAAGCGGTGACAAAATTTCCTTCAGCAAAGCTGACTCGTTTAACGACTGCGTTCATGGATGCGCTCTCCGTTATTCGTGAAGTAGGTTATCCAAAGTTCGGAAAGGATAGCCTTACTCTGGATGCCCCATAAGAGCGTGCTTTGGGTTTCTTGTAAACTGTCATGCTTGACAGTTTACAAGAGGCTGTATTTGTGAGTGTAAATTGCTCTTGAGTTGTATTGGGGAAGTGATTAACACTGTTATAGCGATGTCGTCTATACCATTAACAGTGGTAGCCAGACTGCACCTAAAGGGAGGACTCCCATCGCTCGGTTGAAATACTTCTGCGCGTGGCTGCCCAAGCACCCAGGGGGCGCGCCATGACTAGAACGTTTGTGCAGGGATCAATTGAACAGTCCCGCTGCGATGTTGATCGAGAACCCCAGAATGGCCGTGTTGAACAGGAAACCGATCAGCGTCTGCGCCAGGACAATCTTGCGCAAATCCCGGGTCGCCACGCCGACATCGGACGTCTGGACTGCCGCGCTGATAGTGAAAGAGAAATACAGGAAGTCCCAGTAGTTGGGCGTTGTCAGACCTTCAGCAAAACGTAGTGCAGGGTCTTTGCCCGCCCAGGTGTAGAACAGACGGGCGTAGTGCACGCTGAAAATCACCCCGATCAGCAGCCATGAACCGATCACGGTCAATGCCGTAAAGCCGTAGTGCAACAGTTTGCGGGTGGTTTCCAGCTCCCTGCTGCCGGCCAGTTCAAAGGCGATGGTCGCCAGGCTCGCTATCGCGGCGATGCTTACAATAAACAGCACCAGCCCGGCATTTTCGTCTTCGACCTCGGCAATGCGTTTCACATCCGGCGCTTTGGCGCGCGCGGTGAGCCAGAGCATCAGGATCAGGTAAGCCCAGACGCCGGCGTTCCAGCCGAAGAGGATTTTGCTGATGATCGAGTCGGCCGGCGCCAGAATGCCCACGGCAATGCCAAGCGTGGCGGCGGAGGAGAGGCGAGGGTGGGTG